>JBCCRZ010000022.1:0-21888 GCA_039200855.1 Cyanobacteria bacterium P01_D01_bin.44
ATAAGGAATCCCAAACATACGCTGACACCGCTCAGGATTTTGATTGATATAATCGTAGGGATTTTTCATTAGGTCGGTAACGCTCTACTTTTAGAGTTTTACCGCCTTTTTTTACCCGAATTTATATTTTGGAGATGTCTACTATATAAATTTCTGAAAGGCTAACCTTTCTAGGTCTATCGAAAATGTCTAAAATATATAGTGTAATTTTTAGTGTAATAAATCATGATTGTCGCGATGGTGGCTCAATTTACCTTCAATTCTGAGAAGGCATCAAGGTTCCAAGTGCTCACCGAGCTTCTTAAGTGCTTCTAATAATGCTTTTAGTCTCTGAGATTGCGTCTTACTCAAGGTCTCAGTTTTCAAAACCGCTATGATTTTATTTAGTTGATCTAAGTTGTGATCAACAACTGAATAATGATTCGTTTTTACTTTAGGCTTTCGCTTTTTCTCATGTGAACTGACGGCCCGACGCAACTCGGAGAACGACACATCGTGGACTTCCACAATATCTTCTTCTAATGGAAGCTTACCTGCCAGCAAGCCAGTCAGTGCAAGCGGCTGAGGCAGTCGGTACACTTGTTCTAGTTTACTAACTCCCAGTTCAAGCACCCCCGCAATACTCTCTGCATAAGATTCAAGAAAAGAACTAACCACATCCTGATTAACTTGGGCCCCAAGCACTTCCAGCTGGGTTTCAAGCTCAGGTGATAGGGGCCTTCCATCACGAATTGATTCAGCAATCTTGAGAAATTCTCTAAGGCCTCGTGTCACTCGGCGATATGCCCAAACCTGCCGAGTTGTAATAGGCTTTCCTCCAGGCCGACGAACCTCCCCTTCTTTAATAAAGGCTGTGAGATTTGCATAGCCCTTCTCCTGGAAAAGTTGCTCTGCCTCAATGACATCAAGGCGAGTACCGATCGCATAAGCGTAGATTGTACTTTGGGCTTGGGCGGTCTGCAAAGCTTGGTCGATTTGCCCCTGATACTTCTCAATTTCTTGAAGCAGACCGTCTAGAGATTGATCCGTATCAGCCTTACAAATATCAAGCGCTCGAAGCCAATTTTCGCGATCAGCTAGATCAACGCGCTCCAAATTAACTACTTTATCTGGGATTGATTTCGGGGCAGATTGTTGCTTGCGAGC
The DNA here is from genome assembly GCA_039200855.1 of Cyanobacteria bacterium P01_D01_bin.44. Lineage (GTDB taxonomy): Bacteria > Cyanobacteriota > Cyanobacteriia > Phormidesmidales > Phormidesmidaceae > SIO4C1. Next base: position 1,147 of record JBCCRZ010000022.1, read on the forward strand.
AACAATCGCTTTCTTTGGAATTGCAGCTACCCGGTCAAAGTTCTTAGCCAACTGCCCCTACCTCCTGTATCAAACTCCGATTTTTCAGCTTTTCAAGATGCTTTGCGATCGCAATAAATGGGGCTCGATGCTCATCTTTCACTCCCGGATAGGAGTAAAGCGATTGCCCTTGAGCTGACAGCTCAGCATAGACTGTTAAATCACGAACTGGCGGAGCTGTCCATGCATTTTCTTTTTGATGTGACAGCTGAGCACAAACGTCCCATTCGCTCAACTGCTCATATATGCTCCTATGCAAACTCGTTGGCTTCATCCGATTGGGTATCAACATTGAAACCACCACATCTGGATTAGCGCGATCTGCAATCTGACTAACTAATTCAAGCAGCTCTGGAATATTTTTGAGGGCAAAATACTCCGTTTGAACTGGAACAATGACATCATTGCAAGCAACTAATGCGTTCTTCGTGAATAACCCTTCCCCTTTTGGTGTATCCAGAAGGATGTAGTCGTAGTTCTCATAGGCCGCATTAAATTCTGACAAGGCATCAGAAAGTCTGCTTTCACTCGAAAGACCTTTCTCAATCTCTGATTGGTATCCCCCTAAATTTGCACCAGGGGTAATCAGATGGCACCATCCTTGAATATCAATGATGCCTTGGGCCAACATATCGGCTTGTTCACGCTTTGGCGCATACAGTATCTGCCCAATGCCGGGCTCTGATGCATCCTTTTCAACCCCCATCGCTGCAGAGAGATCGCCCTGATGATCTAAATCAATGCACAATACCTTTTTACCCATGTGGGCCAGAGTCGCCGCTAGACAAAAAGTCAGCGTTGTTTTCCCGACTCCTCCTTTAATCGCCGCAATTGCAATAATCATAATCGTCACTTTTTACTGCACGATTTCACAGCTGTATACTACCCCATAGCTCCTAATTTGACTCAATTAATTGTGAAGATGTGCATTTCAAGTGCAGACGTCTGCACCTGAAATCCGCTAACCTGGGATCACTGAAAGAGCTCACCTTGTAAGCACAAACCTCTAACTCAATATAGCGGGTTGATTTTGCCTCACACATTGTCCGAAATTCACACCTTGTTCCCCTAGATGGAGAATCCCCCTTTCCTTAAATTGGGCAGTTTGTCGGTTCGAGCACTTTTTGAACCGAGGGAACCCCACCTTGGGGCTTGATTGCTTCCCTGAGCGAGACTCAAAGAAGTTAGTTTTCGAAGGCCACCCTGAGATCCTGCACGGATTGTTCCAGAGGACATTTATCCATCACTACAGGAAATTGGGAGCGCAGAGCACTTGAATCTGCTACCTTGGGGGCTTGCTCTACCGCTGCAAAGATAGAGCACAAACTAAGCTCCAGCTATCGAATTTCAATCATCAGCATCTTTCAAGGGGGGCGACTTTAACTTGAGGAGAAGAGCTGGAGTGGGACACTTTGCTGACTTAAGACGCACATTCGGATCAAACTTGGTAATGCCGAATTGCTGATTTAACTGCGTCAACGCCCTTTCTAGATATCGCTGAATCTGAGATTTACATATACCCGCAAAGTAAATAGGCTCAATTTAACCACTTTCTGATTGTCTTGCCAGATAGATATTGCGATCGCATGTAGCGGTGCATCTTTGCGCTTCTCCCAATACAGGTCAAGGGAGACCAGCGAAGTCGTCTTTACTGGAATTGTGATATCCTCTGCACTTAGAATTTATGCTGCAAGACTTGGTTAAGTTACCTCAAAACTCAAGCAAGTTTTATTACACTAAAAATTACACTACATAGAAAATTGAGATCACGCTTAGGGTATCACCAAAATCCATCGCCTCTACACCTCATAAAATCCGATCGCGCCAAATACTAAAGGTAATTCTTGAGAGATTGAGATCGCCCCCGCTTGTCATATGAAACTGAGGTGGTTCGTGATCATTGATATCAGGTAGCAGACCCGCCTGAATGTAATGCTGACAATCATGAGATTGTGCGCCCGATTGGTGCATGAATTCCCTGGAAGCATAACTGCGTCATTTTTGAAAAGGTTAAAGGCTCTGATGAGCGGCGCTGGTACATCCAGCAAACTATTCAAAATGGCTGGAGCCGGAACGTTTTAACGCTACAGGACGAGATGCAATTGTCAAGCTTGGCTCTTATTCGTGTTACTTTTCGAGAAAACTTTCAAATTCAACACGAATAAGATTAACTTTTTTATCATGGAAATCGCGTGAAAAGGATTGACAAATCTTCTTCTAAACTGCACTCTAAAACTCTCTCTCAGTGGTGGATTGGAGCACACTTCCTAATTTTGCAGGCGGTGCCTGCAAAATTAACAAAGCCTCGATCGCTCAGTTTGACTGAGAATCAAATTGAGCTTGTAGTAGCTTTATATAGTACGTTTATACTTATTTTTCTGAAAATGAGATCGCGCCTGCCCGAATTCAAATCCGTGGAGCGCTAGCAGATCGATAGAGTTGCTACTATGATGAATCGATGCGTTGACGGCGGTATAACAGTAGTATTCAGTAGTTCTTATGGCTAAAATAGCCAAAACTGACTCACAAAAAGTTTATGAGTTCACGCCGACACCGATCGGTGAGAAGGGATATCGCTGGGCAAAACTGATTAATGCCCTATTGACCCCAGAGTATCTAGAGACACTGACTCAAGTTATCCGCGATCGCTCGACGCTACCTGAACTGATCGCATTACAGCTCTACGAACACCTGGAGAAAGTTTACAAACACAAGGTAGAAGTCACCATCGAGACCAAGGGAATTGACGCACTCGATCTAAGCCTCCCTCATCTCCAGACAATACACAGCCCTAGCCAAGACAATGCGCAAAATGACCCAAATATTGAAGTCAGGCTAAATGACGAGGAAGTTAAGACCCACCTAAAAGAAGCCTTACTGACCTTTTTAGGGCATCCCAAGTTTCGTGATGAGTACGCCAAAGCCATTGGCTCAAACTTGATCGTTTGGGCACTCGAAGAAATAGAAACCAGCATTGGAGAGCAGCAAATCGACGCGCTCGGTATCGATGAATTAAAAAATTCCGTTGGTACATACATTAATCATCCAGAAGCAGACGTTTTTGAGGACAAGCTCAACATCTTTTGCCAGATTTATTGCCAAGACATTACCCAATCCATTATTGATGGTCTAAACCTGCCTAGCTGTGCACTCCCCGATCTTGAACGTCTTTTGGGCCTGAGGCAACGGCCCATATCTGCCGCTCAGAGTAACTTGGAACTTCCGCTAATATCCCCGCTGCCAACCTCGATCCCCATTGCCAGCAGTATCCGAGCCCAGCTGCGACCTGATCTGTGGCAAAAGAGTGGTGAAGATGTCGCAGTCTTTCAATATCAGAGTAAAACGAACCCTGCTAACTTCATTGAGCACTACATTACTAATCCAGGTGATATCGCCTTACTGCCCTGGGAAGCCGCTGAGCAGATCATTGAAAAGTTTGGATTCGATACGGTCAAACTCCAACTGATCTTTGCGGCTCGCACTATGGGCGAAAACGAGCCTTGGAAGAGTTCATTTACCTTAAAAGCCACCGACATTATTCAGCTGTTTGGGTGGGAACGTAATCACAACACCAGCCTGACTGAAAAGCGAAACATGGTTGCTGCTGCTGCGTTTGCGCTATCGTGCTTGATGGTCAAATCAGTGTGGATTGAAGGTAAAAGCAAACGAAAAGTTGACGCCAGCATGCCCATCGGTCGGATGTGGGATGTTTTGATTGATCCCCACGGACAAATTGATCTAGCCACCCAAAAAATAGAAAAGCCAGATGAAATCTACATCACGGTCAGCCCAGGGGGGTGGACAAAGCATTTCTTAAATCGGGCCGGGAACCGGGCTCGAGAGGCGCTGCATCAGTTTGGGTTCTTAGCCCGCGATATCCTCCAAATTGACCCATACCATAACGAATTAGCCCTTCGGCTTGCCATTCAACTCACTCTAGACGCCCGCGTCAGAGCACGCAATGAGAATCCCTATGGATACCAAGTCCTACATCTCTTAGAAGAAGTGATGGCGAGGACAATAATTAATCAGGCAATTGAAGACAAATACAAAGCACGCGACCTCAGAAAACGCTGGGATAAAGCACTTACACTCCTGAGTGAACTGGGTTGGGAAATTGAATACGATCCTGAAACCTATCCCGAATGGATACGCCCCAATAGCAAAGCATCTAAACCTGCTGACTGGCGAAAGGTCAAACTGGTCGAACGGTTGCTACAGGCTAAGCTCAACATTAAGCCACCCCATCCCATCCCAGTCTTACTCACCAAACTTAAAGAGCCTAAAACCCCAAAAGCCCTGGCTATTCCTTCTGTCCAAACGGATGTCTTGACAGGTGAGACCATCAAGGAAGGGCGCAAGAAACGGGGCTGGAGCCGCAAGGAGCTCGGTGGGTTTCTCGGAATCAGTGCTGACTATGTCGGCAAATTAGAGCGGGGCGATCGCACCATTACAGATCAGCTAGAAGACAAACTCCGAAAGCTCTTAAAGCTTTGATCGCGGGTAGATGAGTTGAGACAACGCAAAAGATTACCATATCTAGTGTAGGCAATTCATGAGACCCTAAATATGGCGTATCCAATCTCCGATTATCAGAATTGGAGTCTGTCTCATCCCAAACCTGATCACAGCAAGGTTGTCTTAATTATTTTAGTAGTATTTCCTAAAACCCTTTTAGGCCAAGGATTTTAGCTTGATACAAGCAAATCCGTATCGACTCACCTTTAAGACTAACCCAGCAGCCTTGTCTTAAAGACTAGAATCTCCGTTTCAACTCACTTCCCCGTCTAGAGCCCTATCCAAGCTCTACCGGGGATCAAGAGCTTTGTCTCGATAAGACATATTTGTCCGTATCGACTCACCAGGCACAAGCTGGACTGAGACAGGTCCACCTCATTTACATGATGCAACTAGCCGCAGACTTTGTCTTAAAGACCAAAAGCTCCGTATCAGATCACTGGCTGATCATTTACGGACAGCTCAGTATAGCGTTAGATGGTCTATATGGATGAGATTTTAAAGAAATCTGTGTTTGAGACTCGAATGCTCCGTATCCGGCTACTTTGCCGCCTTGACCCTTCAAACCATAATCTTTTTGTAAAGCTCAGAGCTTTGCTATATAAGAGCTTTATCTATTTCAACCATCCCAAAATTCATCTCCAATCTATCACTCAGGTGAGATCAAACTTAAGACAAATAGCTCCGTATCGGTGCGCCTTATTCTCCAAGCTGCCTGAGTGATTAAAAGCTTCAAGTTTAATGCATCAGTTCTTGAGACAGTTGTCTCCCTATCTACTCACTTTGATTGTAGAGATAGTAATGCAAGCAACAGAAACATAAAATAAGTTATAGCCTCAGATAATCGGTTCTATCGATTAATTCATAAGGATTTGAAAAATTGATCAGCTTGACTGAATAGCAGACCACCTGTGCTCAAAAGTGGCTTGAACTTCAGTCTAGAGCCGTATTTAATCTCGTAAGTCAGTAAGACAACTTCATCCGTTTTGATTCACTTTGATGTATAAGCGCTATCTGCATAACTCAAGTAGAATCTAAGACAACTTTATCCGTGTCTTGTCACTTTACTATCAAGTCTGAGCAGATTCAAAGCTTGAAAAGCCAGTTTTCAAAAGGTTTAATACCCACCTAGCTTCGAAAAAGCCTGTCTATATTCACACCACAAGTTGAGACAATACTCTCCGTATGTAGTCTCTATTAACTAATCAGCCTCTAAATTCTGAATTCCCCACTACAAAAGAGATTGAGCATTTAAGCTGACTTTAAATATCAAGATTAGACTTGAATCTATCGAAGGGCTCAAGTCTTTGTCTTAATCTAAATAAACACCTAAATTAAGTCAGAATCCTTTGAGGAAAAGACTTCTGGCATAAGACAAATTGATCCTGATACATTCACTACCTCAACCGTATTAAGTCATTAACCCTCCGTATACTATCACTTATGATTTTTGAGAAGCTTGCCCCATAAGGAATACAAGCTTTTAAGACAACTAATAAGTTTAAATAAAAGATCTCTCTACTTAGATGGGTACAAACGATCTGACACAATTGCTGCCCATCACCTCCCTTTAGTTTAGTGGGAGCCCTTGTTGGTACAGATTTGTCTCACCCCTTTAAATAGGGACCGACAAAGTCTGGGTGGTGCCCACATTTACCAAACGCGCCTTATCCAGGTAGCGAAGGGTTAATCCCAATGTTATTAAAAGAGATTGCACTCTCTCATCCGCAAAATCCCGAATACCGCACTACATCAGAATCTGCTCAAAGTTGGATTCTAGAGGGATTCTCTGCTCGCATTCAACAAGAATTTATCAACGGCAGCGGTATTGCCACAGACCTATATAAGGTCGCCGTTAACATCCACAGCGATCTAGAAACCGATGCTACCGGGGAACCGGTATCCCCGCTGCACAACGCACTGAACTGGAAATACACTCGCTTTGGTAACCAGGCTCGGAACACCATCCACGGAGCCTTGTTACTCAATGAAGATGGTTCATGCTGGCAGGTGAAGCTCAGCCAGCCGGTGGTGGATCGAGAGAAATCAGCCAAAGCCTTTAAGCGCACCCTGCATTTGCCCGAATGGGATGTCAGCCCACGCTTCTGGGACCTGGTGCGCCAGCATCCCGAGCTGGTCCGATATCGCAAATATGAAACTCCCATTGGCAATGGTAGTAAGCCCTATCTACCGCCCGTTCCGGCCCATATTCGTGAGCGCATCGCAGAGCGCTACTCGGTCGAGGTTCCTCTGACAGGCTCCTTTTGGCAGTGGGTCGCCGATCATCCTGAGCTACCAATTCTGATGACAGAAGGGGGTAAAAAAGCCCTGGCTTTACTTTCCCAGGGCTACATCGCGATCGCACTCTACGGCATCAACGGAGGCTACCTGGCCGCGAAAGATGGTGCGCCGCGGCGACTCATTTCTGAACTGGTCCCGTTTTGTACCAAACGGGTTATCTATCTGGCCTTTGACCAAGACGCGCAGCCCGAGACCCGTAAGCGCGTCAGTAAGGCATTGAGTGTTTTTGGGGGGTTGCTGTCAGTGGCAGGTTGCCAATGCCGGGTGATGGAATGGGCTCCTGAAGCCGGTAAAGGGGTCGATGATGTGATCGTCAATAGCGGCCCTGAGGTCATCGAGCAGGCTCAAGAAAACGCCCGACTCTTTTCGCTTTGGGCCACGGATTACCTGAGGGCTTTAACCTATCCAACGGCCCTACCGCTCAATCAAGACAAGCTGGGTGGGTTCTGCACCCTCGAAGACCGGCAGATTCTAGGCGGGGCCCAGCTGGTCGGCATCAAGTCGGCCAAGGGGACCGGCAAAACCGAGATCCTGATTCCCCTGGTCGAAGATGCGATCGCACGCGGGCAATGGGTGTTGCTGATTGGTCATCGGGTGCAGCTGGCCCAGGCGATTTGCGATCGCGTCGGCATCCCTTATGTCACGGAAATTCGAGAGAGTGAGACTGGGGCAATTTTGGGCTACGGCCTGTGTGTCGATTCACTCCATCCGGCCTCCCAGGCAGGGTTTAATGCAGAGCACTGGCACGATGGGATTGTCATCCTCGATGAAGCCGAACAGGTGATTTGGCACACCTTGAGTGCCCATACTGAAGTGAAGCGCCATCGGGTGACGGTGATTCAGCAGCTGCGGCAGCTGCTGGCGAATGTGCTAGCCAGTGAGACCGGGCGCGTGATTTTGAGTGACGCGGATCTCTCGGACCTGAGCGTCAATTTTGTAAAAGGGTTAGCGGAGAGTGCGGTTGAGCCCTGGATTATTCGCAATAGCTGGAAGCCTGAGACCGGGTGGCAGATTCATGGCTACAACACCAGCACCCCCCACGCTTGGGAAGCCGCTCTGTATGACCATCTAGAAGCAGGCGCGAAGACCTTAATTTGCTTGAGCGCCCAGAAGGTCAATAGTAAATGGGGCACCCAGCGTCTGGAGGCTCGCCTGAAGAATCGCTTTCCAGCCGCTCGGATTCTTCGGATTGATTCTGAAACGGTGGCTGATCCCCAGCACCCAGCCTATGGCTGTATCAGCAACTTGAATAAAGTGTTGGCCGATTACGACATTGCGATCGCATCCCCCACGATTGAGACCGGCGTTTCGATTGATATTGAAGGGCACTTCTCAAGTGTGTGGGGCCTCTTTCAGGGCAACTTACCAGATAATTCAGTGCGGCAGTTTTTAGCTCGACTGAGAGAACCGGTGGATCGGCATATTTGGGTGGCCCCGACCGGATTAAACCAGGCCCGTATTGGCAGGGGCAATACCAGTGTAAAAGCGCTTTTAGAAAGTGAGGACCGCTTGACCCGCGCCCACCGGCACCAGCTCCAGGATGCGGGCCTGCAATTTGCGGATGAAACCGACTGCAATGTGGATGGCACGGCGCTGGCCACCTGGGCCAAGATGGCGGCGCGCATTAATGGCGGGCTGAATCTGTACCGAGAGGCGATCTACTCAAGTTTAAAAGACGAAGGCCATCAGCTTGGGCTTGCGACCAGTTGTTTAGAGACCGAGGACTTAAAAGCATTTGCCACGGTGATTGACGCGGAGAAAGATCGCGCTTACCGGGAGCACTGTTGCGAGATTGCGGTGGTTGATATCTCTGAGGCGAATCTCACCACCCTGGAACAGAAACGAGCCAAGACAGCCATTGAGCGCAGACAAGAGCGCAAGCTCAATCTCAAGTCTCGCTATGGGATTGAAGTCACCCCGGAGCTGGTGGCCCGCGATGATGAGGGTTGGTATTCCCAGCTGCGGCTACATTATTTCCTGACGGTGGGTAAACCCTATTTGGCCCAGCGGGATCTCAAAGCCGCTGAGCGCCTCACGGTAGAGGGGAAGATCTGGAAGCCGGACTTTAACCGGGCTCCCTTGGGGGTGCAGATTAAGGCATTGGAGTTGTTGAATATCCAGGCACTGCTGGCGTGCGATCGCGCATTTACGCGCAATGATGACACTTTGTTGGAGATTGCTGAGACGGCAATTCAGAATCGGGGGGCGATTAAGCTGGCGTTGAATATTACGATTAGTCCGAAGCATTCTCCCATTGAGATTGCTCAGATTCTCTTAGGAAAATTGGGGTTGAAGCTAACGTGTATTGGCAGGCCTCGGATTGAGGGGAAGTTGACGCGGACGTATGCACTCTCGGGGGCAGACAGAGAAGTACGAGATGAGGTCTTTCGGGCTTGGTGTGAACGGGATGTCTCGACAGTGATCTCTGGGCAGGTTGCTATTGGCTCAGAATCCACTGCTCATGAAACAACTGAAACCATTGAGCGTGATCCACCCCCGGTAATAGATCAAGATCAGCGGGTGGGGGATCTTGAACAACAATTTTCAAAAGAGATTCTTATTCTAGCTTTATGCCAAGGATTAAAGAACCAGGCTTTAAGATTTTGGAAAAAAAAAACCTCCAAACTATTATGGAGAGTTTACTTTTTTGGGAACAATGTCCGGAGCCGTTCCGATAAGTTAGAGATAGAACTACCCAGAAAAGAATCAGAGGTTCGGTCTAAGAATGAGATCTGCTTGGAACGGGGAATGCTGTATGGCAAGGCCTTTGGGATATATGCACTTTACCGATACCTTGGCGAGGCTTTTTCAGAGGGATTGTCAGTTGCGCTTAAATACCATCCTTTCCTCTCTCGATTCCGATCTTCTGCTTAAGTTTCTCAATTCATTTTTTAAGCTTTGGAAGTTTCTGGGACTTGGATTCCTTATTGAGGTCAAAGCTAATGTTGTCGGCATCCAGATTGGAGTCTGTGAATAGAGTCTCATCAGGCTCCTCCTCAGAGGGACGTTCTGATAGAGTTGATATATTCTCAGGGGGCAATTCACCAAAGAGGGCTGGAGAGGGTTGATCCCTTATTTGGGTCTTTTCATACTCAGCCAGGGTTTGATTAATCGCGCTGAGGCGACGGGCTTGGTCATGACGAATGCTGTGAAGATTGTTACCCAATCCTGGGGCATTCCACTGCTTTGTATTAGGGTCGAGGTAAGCATGGGTGCGAGCCCACAAGATCGCATCGGTCCCGTCTATGCCCATCTGTCGGGTCTCAGCTAAACGCTCGACGTAGCCATCTTGTTCTAGAGCGGCCTTGGGAGCTTGGTTGGCCAGGTCTATGCCATTGAGTTTTTCAACCAGGGACAGCTCGATTCCATGTTGAGTGGCTTTATGAGTTAGGATTTGACTCTGGTGCTGGAGTCTTGCCAACTGTTTAGTGTCAGCGTCTTCGGGGGACCCAGCGCCATGCTGATAAGAGAAGGTGCCTAGATTCCAAACACCGTTGCCAGGATCAACGTGGCCGTAATAGGCAGGGGTAAGCTCGCCATCAGCCGTGCGGGTACCTTCGGCGCTGCCGATGGTTCGAGCGACGAGTGAATCAGCCCCGCCTTCAAATATCCAAGCTGGATAAGGCTTTGGGATGCCGACGAGTTGGTCAACTGCTGCCTGTGGGGGTAAAGAGTCTTTAGTGATAGGTAACAAGATGCGCGGAGAGGGTAAGATCTCAGGCGGTGGGGGGAGTTGGGCAGCTTTGGTCTGAGTTTGGATAGGGGGTGAGATTGCCTCTGGCGGTATCGCCAATGGCTCATAGACAGGTGAGGGGATTGTAAGCTCAGGGGATGCTCGGTGAACTGAGGTAGGCAGGCTAAAGTCTAACCCTAAGGTTTCTGCATGGGCAGGTCGAAGGCTGGCTGCTGTGATCAATAGGCTGAATACGAGGAGAGGTTGGGGTCGAATTCTAAAGTAGGGCATAGGATAAACCGGAATGAACACTACGGTAGCTTGGCTGGGTGAGGGATTAGGGTTGACTGGCGGTATTGTTGTGCCCAGTTGGATCGATAGCGCGTTCCAAAATGCCAGTGGAGGGTTCAACGATTGTCCAGGTACCCTCGGGTTGACGACGCATTGTCGCAAATTGCAGATAGTCTCCTGAACCTATGGGTTGCCCAGAATGAATCTTGCCCAGGGTGGGTCGATTGAGGCCACAAAATCGGAACAGGTAGGCCGGAACTTCTGGGGATGAATAAATCACACAGTGTGGCTGAATGGCAGGTTCTACCTTGCCAGTGAAAGGGGCATAGAGTTTGTGTCCACTCAGTTGGATCGAGACATCCCCGAGGCCGCCCACGACCAGATGCCCTGCTATTTGATCCCCAGGTGCTAGCTCCCAGGCTTGTTCAAGATGGACGACCCGTGGCGGAAGAGCCGCTGAGTTCTGGCAGCTACTGAGTGATAGCCAGCTAATGATGCCCAGGGTGATTTGGATAGCTTGTCTAAGCAGAGTTCTATCGGATACTAAAGCGATAGCCAGCATATTCATCGTCTTCGTAGAGAATCACCAGGGTGGTGGTGGGTGCAAACGCAAGGGGGTAAGCCTCACGCTCAGCCTCAACCCCTGAGCGCACATTTAAGGTGAGATATCGACAGAAGGGTTTATCCACAATTTGTCGAATGCGAGCTTTGGGATCCCGTTCAGGAATGGTCAATAGCTGGGCGAGTTGTTCCCGAGATAGTTCGATGTCGGGCTGTGGAAATGACTCGCAGCTGTTAGCAACGCTGGGAGGGTGGATAGGGGATTTAGACAGGATGTGTTTAACTGCTTGTATATCAAATAAGAAACCTGCCAGGGTTAAGATCAAGCCACTTGTCAGTAAGTGTTGGATCGACAAGCGGGGTGATGTAGAGGAGTGAGTAGGATCGCTCATCGCAGAATGCCTGAATAGTAAGAGAATTAGAAGCAGGTAAGTTATCTAATCAACTGACCGCCAACAACGAGACCTGCCAGGGCCACCAGAATTCGGTAGCTAAAGCTGAGGTTGGGCTGACTGTGTGAGAAGGTACGGTAGAGTGTAACGACCACGATTGAAATCGCTCCTAATGCGGCTAATGTCCTCAGGGCAGGATAATTTTGGAGAATGCCCTCTACCAGAATGCGGGTGATGGCTGCGCTGCTAAACCAGGTAGCGGCATCGATTGGGGTAAAGGGGGTTCGGTGGTGAATCGGGGCTCGATTATCTACCCGACGGCCCCAGCCGAAACCTGAATGCCAGAGCGATTGTAGAAACAATGAAAATGAGGCACCTTCACCGTCAGGTTGTTCAGGGATATCAAACTCATGGGATGACTCAGGGATATTGTGAGTGATGGGGCCAATGCTGCGTTTGCGCAGGGTTTGGGCTGTTACTTGCGCATCGCGCTCAGCTTGATAAAAATCGACGGTGAGATAGCGCAAATCATACTGTCCTATCTCACCTTTTTGAACGATGGGGATTGTTGTGGACGGATAGAGTTCAAAAAAGGCTGTGAACTCATTCAGCATAGGGTTGTCTTCACGGCCCTGCTGATACAAGTCATGCTGAATATCTTCGACAAGTTGTTTGAGACCTTGAATGGCGACGGCTTGTTGCTGAGCTAAAGCATTGATTTTTTGGACCTGTGCGTCGAGCAAGGGGCACTTGTCCAAGGCGTTGGCTGTAGTTTGGGTGGGACCGTAGACGGGATGCCCTAGCTGAGTGGAGCGCTGCTTTAATGTTTCGATAGCCGCGATTACCTGGGCGGTGCTATTCGTCGGTTTTGCGATCGGTGGCGACTCCCGCTGGGTCGCGTGATATCGAGAGGGGGACCAGGGTATGTTCTGTGCCTGGTCTGGGGGTGGTTGTGCTTTTAGGGCTGCTAGCTTTTGCCGGATGGCTTGAAGTTCAACATCAAGATCATGCATAGAATCTATAAAGCGGAGTCAGTATGGATAAGCTGACTTCAGTATAGATCAAATGTACTAAAATGTCTTAACCCTTTATATTCGGGTATAGATGGGTTAATTGTTTATGTGATCTCAGCCTGTCAGGCCACGTAGTGGCTGATTTCCAATTTTCCCGAAATGCGCCAGTGAACGGGTGTATGAGCAGGGATTTAGCTTTTTGGAGGGCTGTGGCTTGTCAGAGCGTTAGTCCATCAACAATTGGACGAACGCGCCCATGCCCCAACCCAGTGGGGTAACTGTCCCAGCTGTGGGCAACGATTACGTAGTAAGGGGTTTGCCAAACGACAGATGTTGACGTTAGTCGGTCGTGTCAGCTGGCGACGGCGAATGGGTCGTTGTCCGCGCGGCTGTCATGGTAGCCAACAGGCTCCGTTGGATCAGACCTTGGGCATTGAAGCCTATCAACAAACTTCAGATGAGATCAAACGGTTAGGATGTTTGCTGGCCGTCTTGTTGCCCTATGACTTGGCGGCCTGGCTACTGAAGCAGTTAAGTGGGATTGTTGTCAGTGATGATAGCCTTTGGCAGTGGGTACAAGTCAAGGGAGTCCAGGCACGGCAAGCCTTACAAAGGCAATTATCCGAGCTTGCATCGGGTCAATTGCCATCGCCTGAGCCGTTGCCAGCAGAACTGGCTGAGTTGCCGTTGGTGATCGCGGCTGACGGGGTGAAAATTCCGTTTCGCCCTAATCTGGGTACCCCTCGGGTCAAATTGCGTTGGCGAGAAGTCAAAGTTGCGATCCTAGCTCGATTGGGAGATAAATTGACACGCACCGGCAAGCAACTCCCCCAGCTCTATCAGCGACGGGTGGTGGCAGTGCTCGATGATATCCATGCCTTTGAAGCCTAATTAACCCTCGAAACTCATCGTCAAAGCATCACAGAGGCTTCACAGGTGGTCTGGATCAGTGATGGGGCTCGAGGCTTTTGGGGATTGTTTGAGCGTTGCTTTGCCCACTGTGCCACCGGCATCCTCGACTTTTATCATGCCGCCAGTCACCTGTGGACAGCCGCCATGGCTTATCAAGATGGCAATCCCACAAGAACTCCGCGGATGTGGTTTGAGCGCCTACGCCATCAACTGCGTCATGGGTTTGCTCATCGCATTATCAAAGAACTCGACTGGCTCAGCAAACGTCCCTCGACTGCCGCTGACACCCAGCCTGTGCTGGCTCAAGTTCGAGATTATTTAAGCGATCATCTTGAACACCTTCGCTATCATCAGTTTAAGAAACTCGGTTTAAGGGAGCAGGTATGCGTTGGAGTGAGGACGGATTTAACCACCTGTTGCTGTTGCGATTGGCCTGGGTCAATCAACGCTTTGATGACTTATTTTCTGACCACGCTTTGGCGCTCACTCAGGTGTCCCCCAACCGCTAGATACGCCGCAGTGGAGAAGCCATTCTTCTGGAACCATTTCTCAAGCAAGCTTGCTAGATTTGATTCATCCTCAACAATCAATACTTTGCTCATATCAGCCTGAAACAGCGGAATTCACTACTGATCTGGGGTAAATCTTACCTAAATTCAGCATTAGGGCTATCGCTATCCTGAACATCGGGACGATTACTCAGAAAATTTTTGTCTAATGATACATTCATCTAATGATACGAGCATATTTACTCAAATGTCTAGTTTGGACAATCAACGCCTGTCCTTCTGGCTGGATTAAATTGTTGAATTGTCACACTGCAATAGGAAGGAGATAAGCATCACGCTTATCTCCCGGTGAGTGAGTAAACTGTTTTTGGGGGAATTTCCTAATGGAGCGATGGTTTGTGGCGAATCAGGTCCATAAACTCCTGACGTGTACGGGCATCGTCAGCAAATACCCCTTGCATTGAGCTAGTGACGGTCCAGGAACCTGGCTTTTGCACGCCGCGCATTACCATGCACATGTGAGAGGCTTCGACGACAACTGCCACACCCTGGGGTTGTAAAAGGCCCTGGAGAGCGTTGGCAATTTGTTGGGTTAGCCGTTCTTGCACCTGCAACCGTCGTGCATACATTTCACAAATACGGGCAATTTTTGATAATCCAATCACCTTGCCATTGGGAATGTAGGCAACATGGGCACGGCCTAGAATCGGCAAGATATGATGTTCACAAGAACTGAACAAATCAATATCGCGTACCAGCACCATTTCATTGGTGTCCTCATGGAAAACGGCTCCGTTGAGCAGGTCGTCCAGAGACTGGTGATAACCAGAGGTTAAAAATTTAAGGGCTTTGACCACACGTTTCGGTGTGTCGCGCAATCCTTCACGGTCGGGATCTTCTCCTAAGCCTAAAAGCAGCGTTCGTACGGCTTGCCGCATGTCTTCGTCTGAGACAGGGGCTTTAGCTTCAGTGCTGACTAGCTGGTTACGAATGTCGTCGGGTGAAATGGATAAAGTCATGAATAACTAGTGGGTAAATTTTGGGTGATTTATCAAGGTATCGAGCGATCGCAAACCGCTCACCCCCCTTCAGCCAACGACTGAAAGACTGGTAGCAATTGTCGGATGGGGTCGCGCTGGGTGCGGTCGCTGGGTGCGATTGACAATTGCCCGTCAGGAAGCGCTATGGCTATCCTGACAAATTTTGAAATCAGGCTAAGCATGCCGTCAGCTGTTGCTGAATGTCATCACCATTGAGGTGTCGCCCGATAAAAACAAGCTGGTTTCGAGGAAGAGTGTGCCATTCTTCCCCATCGATAGAAAAGCGCGGACCGCTTAGTTGAAAAATGTTGCGCAGATCGCTTTCTTCAAACCAGAGAATCCCCTTTGCTCGAAAAACATCCTGTGGAAGGTTGTTTTGCAAAAAGTGTTCAAATTTTTTGATATGGAAGGGACGATCGCTCTCAAACGCAATGGATACAAATCCATCATTATCAAGATGGGCAGAATGGTGGTGATGGTGTTCATGATGCTCATGCCCATGATGATGGTAATGCTCATGCCCATGATGCCCGTGCTCGTATCCGTGATGCTGATCGTGTGCCGTCTGCGCGATTTCTTCCTGCACCAGCTCAGCGTAAGCTTCGGGATTGTTATAGCCGACATCTAAAATTAGCTGCAGGGGCACTTGACCCTGCTGACTACGCAAAATCCTTGCCCCCACCTTAACGCTATTGAGATATTCCTCTAACGTTTTCACCTGGTCTGATGAAACTAGATCAACTTTGTTGACAATTGTAACATCAGCGTAGGTAATTTGCTTCAAGGCAGCTTCACTCTCAAAATGATCCGGTGTAAAGGTTTCGGCATCTACCATGGCGATAATGGAATCCAGGCTGGTGAGATCGCGCAGTTCTGTGCCCAAAAAGGTGAGAATAATAGGCAGCGGGTCAGCCACCCCTGTGGTCTCAATTACCATATAATCAATGCGGTCATCCCGCTCCATAACTCGATAAACGGCATCCACCAGGTCATCGTTGATGGTGCAGCAAATGCAGCCATTGCTAAGTTCAACCATGGCTTCATCCATGGACACTAATAGCTGACTGTCAATGTTGATATCACCAAATTCATTGACGAGGATGGCAACCTTTAAATCTTTGTTGTTGCTTAGAATATGGTTCAAAAGCGTTGTCTTACCACTACCGAGAAATCCGGTGATGATGGTGACGGGCATTCCTCTTTTGGTGCTTAAAGCGGGGGATGAAGCTGTCATTAGATAAACTCCGGAAGCAACAAGGTGAGTTAGGGATATAGGGGGTATACAGAAGACAACTGAGTAAGCGTTAGGACATTTACAGGGCTAATTTTCGAGTATTGGGTGCGAGCATAGCTAACAGAAAAATAACGAATTGAACGGTGACAATACTGGGACCCGAGGGTAAATCGAAAAAGGCAGAAACCATCATGCCGATGGCAGCCCCTAACGCACCTAAGCCTGCTGAGACGAGGATGTACTGCACAAAGGTGCGACTAAGTAAGCGAGCAGCACAGGCAGGAATGACGACAAATGCACTAATCAACAAGACACCAATGGCCTTGATGGAAATACCCACCACCAGGGATAACAACACGATAAACGCTGTACGCTGGGCAGATACAGATACGCCCCGAGCAATGGCCATGGATTCATGGAGCGTCAGGAGAATTTGGGAGCGCAACGTCAGCCCCATAAATATGGCGCATATTATCAGCAGCACGCCGCTAAAGATTAAGTCAGTGGTCCGCATAGCCAGGATATCACCAAACAAGAGATGGGTGATACCACCCTTGTAGTCATCACGAAAACTCAGCAAGATAATGCCAATGGCCAGGGACGATGAGTAAACAATATTTAGTAAAGCATCGGTCCAGAGACGGGTACGCTCCAGAAAATAAGTCACTCCTAGGGCAAAAAGAACCGCAAAGGGTAACAACACCCAGCCAGGATCCAGCCCCAGCAAGAAGCCAATGCTGATGCCCAATAAAGCTGAGTGCCCCAGGGTATCACTAAAGAAAGAAAGCTGTCGGAGAATGGTAAAGCTCCCCATTAACCCCCCCATAAATCCAGTCAGAACACTGCCGACCAGCGCCCGATGCATAAAGGGTAGTTGAAACAGTTCAATCACACGGGTAAATTCAGCCTGGATCGTCATGGCAGAAAAACTAGCAAGATTAACAAGAATGGTGATAGCGAACAAACTCGGGGCCATAGGCTAGAGAGAGATTCTCTGGGGTGAGAGAATGATCGGGTGTTCCCTGACAGAGCAAGGTGCGATTTAGACAGAGAACGCGATCGCAGCTGCGACGCACCATATCCAAATCGTGGGAGATCTGCAAAATGGCCCACCCCTGTTCTTTTTTGAGCTGGTGCAGCAACCGATAAAACTCCAATTCGTTACGCACATCCAACCCGGCGGGAGCCTCATCGAGAATCAGCAGGCGACGAGGGCGCACTAAACAGTAAGCTAGCAATACGCGCTTTAGCTCTCCCCCTGACAACGTACTCACAAGCTTGTGACGCAAATGCCAGGCGTCCACCTGGATCAATGCCTGCTGTACGGCGTGACGGCGTGCCCGGCCACCGGCCCAGGGCAGCTGTATGCCCAGCCGATCCCAGCCGAGTCCTATCAATTCCTTAACTGTAATGGGAATGCGGCGATCAAACAAAAAATTCTGAGGCAGATAGGCAATCTGATGTCGTATCTCCGCTGGCAGTTTACCTTTGGGAGAAAGTGGCTGCCCCAGGACAAATACTTCCCCAGACCGACGTGGCAAGATCCCTAATATTGCCTGGATTAAGGTGCTTTTTCCGGCTCCGTTGGGACCCACAATCGCGGTATCCATGCCAGAATGTACCGTGAACGATACATTCTGGACTGCCGCATAGGTCTCTCGGTAAACCGTTAACTCATCGACGACTAAAACCGGATCGCTCAACTGTTCTCTCCCGATCCCACTCAATAATCCTCCATACTAAAGCCACCAATCGATGACGGCTACCGGCTGAGGTATCCAAAACGGATACCAGGATTGGGTCGATGTCCCAAAGCTATCTGCCAGATTCTCAGCATTCTGACGCATGGTTGTCAGATAGTAGTCTGGCTGTATCGCCTCTGGAGGACCTACTTCAAGGGGATCAAACTCGCTCACGCCAATGGAGAGATCTTGCGCGATCGCCTTAAAAGAAGACTCTCCAGCCTGGGGTTCGGTCATGATGGTTTTAAGCCCTTCCGCCTGCACTGTGTCCACAACCCGCTTCACATCGTCTGGAGACGGGTTCTCTTCGGGCAGACCCACCAGAACCTCGGCTTCTAGTCCATAGCTGCTAGCAAAGTAGGCGGCGAAGTCGTGAAACACCACAAAGGTTTGTCCGGCAAAGGGGGACAACATTTCCGTAATGTCAGCATCTAATGCCTGTAGTTCAGTAATAAATGCAGCCGCGTTAGCGGTGTATTCAGCCTCTCCCTCTGGATCAGCCGCAATCAAACCATCGCGAATATTTTCGACCTGTTCAATCGCTCGCTTAGGGTCCAGCCAGACATGAGGATCAAACTCACCATGGGCATGGCCGTCCGCGTGGGCTGCTTCTTCGCCGTGGTCATCGTGGCCCGCTTCAGCGTGATCGTCATGGCCTTCTTCACCATGGTCATCATGGCCTTCTTCAGCGTGATCGTCGTGCCCTTCTTCACCATGAGCATGGCCATGATCGTCCTCTTTAGCATGGGCTTCTTCACCATGATCGTCGTGCCCTTCTTCATCACTGGCAAACGCAGCAACCTCCTCGCTAGAGTCGATCGTGACCAGATCGGAATTTTCCGCATTCTCGATCATGTCATCTAAAAAGAACTCCATTTCCAGACCGTTTTTCACCAACACGTCCGCACTGGCAACCGCCTGAATATCACTCGGTTTGGCCTGGAAGTCATGGGGACCCACATTGGTGGGTAGCAGCTGTACCACCTCAGCGCGATCGCCCGCTACCGCTGTGGTGAATTGGGTCATCGGCAAAAAGGTTGTGACCACCTGTAATGAGCCTTCAGGGGCCGCCGCCGCTTCGGAAGACTCTGCTTCGCTGGTAGCTGTAGGAGCAGTCGTACAGCCGCCCAGGGTGATGATTGCACCCAGCGCCATCATCGATAACTGTTGTACCTGTCGTTGAAAACTCAATCTAGACATTACTGTTCCCTCTTCAAAAAACAACATTAATTGGCGCTGCCTTGCTATGGGCGTAAAGCTAGGGCAGCCTCTTTGGCAAAATAGGTCAAAATTACATCGGCCCCTGCTCGTTTCATACTGGTCAAGGTTTCTAGCATGACGGCTTTTTCATAAATCCAGCCCTGCTGCGCTGCAGCCTTGACCATGGCGTATTCACCACTGACGTTGTAAGCAGCAATGGGTAAATTTGTGTGTTGTTTGATGCGACAAATCACATCCAAATACGCCAGGGCTGGTTTTACCATAACGATGTCCGCCCCTTCTTTAATATCAAGCTCTACCTCTTTCAGGGCTTCCCTGGCATTGGCCGCATCCATCTGATACGTCTTTTTATCACCAAACTTAGGGGCAGAATCCAGGGCATCGCGAAATGGACCGTAATAAGCTGATGCATATTTAGCGGAATAGGCGAGAATGCCGACATTAATCCAGCCTTCTGCATCCAACGCTTTACGAATCTCCCGCACACGACCATCCATCATATCTGATGGGGCAACAAAATCAGCCCCTGCCTCAGCCTGTGCCAGGGCCTGCTTGACAAGGACCGCCACGGTTTCATCGTTGAGAATTTGACCATTTTGGACAATGCCGTCATGGCCCTCACTGCTGTAAGGGTCAAGCGCCACATCGGTAATCACCAGCAGTTCGGGAATCGCCTGTTTGAGTGCCCGTACTGCCCGAGGGATCAAACCATCTGGATTGTAGCTCTCGGTGCCAGCGTTATCTTTTTGATGATGGGGAATCAGCGGAAACAGGGCAATGGCTCCAATACCTAGCTCCCACACAGCTTTTGCTTCTTCTAGCAATAGATCTAGGGAGTAGCGAAAACAGTTAGGCATCGACGGTATCGCCTCCTGCCGCCCCTCACCTTCCATGACAAACAGGGGATAAATCAGATCAGCCGCGGTTAGTACCGTTTCTTGCACCATCCGGCGCAGCGCCCCGGTACGTCGCAGCCGCCGGGGACGATGCACTTGGCCAGTATGATTAGCGGGTTCAGCTTCCACTATCGCTTCAGCAGCATCTGTGGCGGTTTGGAGGGGGGCGGTTTGGAGGGGCGCTGACGTGGGTGACATAGATGATGTGGATGACATAAGATAGAAACCCGTTATGATAATGATTATCATTTTGGAATATCTTACACCAATTTTTCGACATTGACGCGATAGCGCCAGCGCTGACTTGTCAGTTCGCAATCCTTAAAATTTCCATGACTCAGGTTCACTGTACTCGGGCTCAAACAGCGGTACTCCAGGTACTGCGTCAGCAGCGTCAGCC
>JBCCRZ010000023.1:0-21682 GCA_039200855.1 Cyanobacteria bacterium P01_D01_bin.44
CCAAGATATTGTCGGACAATATCGAGCTATGAAAGACATGTTAGAAAAAGTGACCGATCTGCAGCTGGAATTGAGAGAGTGAGCAGCTAATCAGATTAAAACTAACCGATAATTCGTCAATTATGACAAATACAAAGTCATAAATGACAATTTCATTCCCCTTAAATTGTTATTCAGCTTCATGTCAATCTGATTCCAGAAGCGACTCTGAAAGTTCTTTTTCATCTGACAGCAGCCAAAGCGATGAAGAGGAAGTGAAAAAAAGAAAAAACAGCAGAAGGAAAATCACTTGATTTTTGGAAATCAGGGATTCAATATTCATCTTCAAAACAGATCTGGCGCGAAAGGACAGCAAGTTTTGACCAAGTACAACAAGGGCCACGGCGGTGAGCAAACCAGTAAGTCAGGGTCACGACTGCTATTGGGTTTGCCAACCCGAGGAATTTCGACCCCTGGGCCACTCACACATTCAAGCTCCAGTTCCTCATCCTCAATATGCCGATCGAGAACACGGGAAAGTGCCCGAACGATCGCAATATGCAACCCACTTGGTTCAGTCATCTCAATAATGCGCCCATCTACAAACTCGCTGCGCTTGCCGTCGTAGGGGAGCAGCAAATATTCCTCGAAGGTCAACGTTTTCTTTGTTAGCAGATTGGTCATGTCAGAGCCCTCTCGCTAAACAATGTAGACAGTGGTAACTTCCAGATCACGGCCACGTTATTTTTCATGCGGATAGCCTCTGCCAAATCTGACGTATCTCCTGGGTAAAGCTCAGCAGCAAAGACTGAAACTGTTCTCTGAATGCGGCGTGCTCGGATGCGTTTACTTGCCGCTGTTGCTGGGCCTCAGCTCGGTCTGCCTTGCCCTCTTCAATCAGAATTTGTACCTGCTGGGAGGTTTCCTGCACAGTAGCCTGGGTTTGAGCGATTTCCTCAGCGTTGCTGGCAATCATGCTGGTTACGTCGCTAATTTCACGCTGCAACTCTTCCCTAACCTGTGCAAAGCCTGCACGGTTTTCTTCCCTAACTTGAGCAAAACCTGTGCGGTTCTCTTCGGCCAATGCAGCGATCGCACGAGCGTTACTAGCAACTAGTGCCCGTAGCTCGTCATTACTCATGGGTTGATCAATAGGACCATTCGTCATTTTTCTTCCTAAGTCAACTGCTTTGGCGAATTTCGCAGGGCCGAAACTGCTTTGCTGGTAGCTTCTGCTAGGGAATCAGTTGGCTTATACATTTTTAGCCGTCTCGCTTTTATCGCTGGACTCGGCGGGGATTTCCCCCCGCTCCTTTGCCTCATTGACAGCGGTTTCAACTAGAAATGCCCCAAGGTTAGCAATGGGTCGCCCTTGCTTTGCAGCCCAGCGCTCAAGGTCTTGGTAAACAGTATCGGGGAGAGTTAGGAAAACCCTTTTACTCACACTACTTTCAATTATCAATTACGCCTCAATACTACTGTTTGGCTGTAAAAAAGCAACACCTCGCTAACAAAGATAGCTGATTAGTAGCTTGACAGCTACAGATTAGATGCTGACATTCAAGTCATAGAACAGCAAGCATTACATTCCGTTACAAACGCTACGTCGTCTCAGGCAACTGAGATAGCTCTCTATTGCTTGCCTGTTATGACTTTCAAGCATTTTTTACTCACATATTGAGGTGTTACCGATGAGTACACTTGCAAACACTCTGCAAACGCTGTCCCTCGACTTTGGCAACTTTGAGCTGAAATCCTTCGATGGACGGCAGGTGAATCGCATTCGCTCCATTCAATTGCCCCTGGCCGGGGGGCAGAAAGCGCTCAAGGCCACTGAGAAAAGCCCGGTGGTTGAACTCGACGGCCAGCGCTGGCATGTCGGCACCCAAGCCGCTCGCTATCCTCAGCAGTCTCAGGCCACCGTCCAGGGCGATAAGGTCAAGCTGGCTCAGCTCCACCTGGCGGCCTGCATTGCTCACAGTGGTTCCTATCGTCTTATCGTCAGTCATCACAGTACGGATGACTATGGCAGCTTCTTGCGCTCAACTTTGCTGGGTGAGCATTCCTATCACCGCAATGGGCAACCGCTCCTGGTCTCGGTTAGCTCGGTGCAAATCATTGATGAGGGGCGTGGGGCGTATGAGCTGGCTAAGCAGCAGGGCTATGTCCCCCAGCGGGGATACACCGTCGTCATTGACCTGGGCGGCTCTACCTGGACTAGCTCTGTCTATGCTGCCGATGGTGAACTGATTGACCATTCCCCCCATGAGCGACAGGGGACGTTTGCGCTGGCAGGTGCGATCGCGAAGGATGAGCGGTTGCATAAGCCCCTTTTGGAGCAGTTCAGCATCACCAGCCCGGACCCGGTCGTGATTCAGGATGGTTTCACGGCAGGCCATTACTACCAGGAATCTAATATCTGCTGGGCGGATTGGCTGGCGGAATATCTAGATCCTTGGTGGGCGGGCATTGTGGCCACTCTGAAAAGCCAGTATCAGCAGCATCTGCCCAAGGTCAAGCGGTTTCTGATTACCGGGGGCGGGGCTCACCTGATCTCTCACAAGGTGGCGGCTTCGCCCATCTTTCTGGTCTGCCCGGATGCGCCGACGGCTAATGTTCGGGGCGGCTTCTATCTGTCTCAGTCCTCTCTGGTTGCGGCTTAGGAGGACTTGGATTGATGGCTTCTATTCGTTTATCGGAAGACGTTCACCAGATCGCTCAGCACATCAGCCAGACACGGGGGCTGGGTTCGACTCGGGTGGCTATTGAAGCAGTGGTGCGCACCTGCTGGCAGCATTATCTCTCGGGCAATTGCACCGTTGTAACGACAACCCCTCAGGGAGCCCGCCCGTTAACCATCGAGTCGAATATCGATGCGGCGACGGCTTTGGATTCAGTTCTGTAGCAGTCGTCAGTCCGATTAGGACGGGACTGCGAGCCACGAAGCGCTATTGAACACTGGGATAACTGCACTCGGTGTCCTAAGCGAAGTGGCCAAGGAATAGCCAGGGGTGCTGAGATTCATTTGTGCAGATGCCTCTCAGCACCCCTATCCCTTCAAGTACCACCTAGAAAGGATTCCACTATGAATATCACACAACACCTGCAAACTCCGGCAGTTGATTCTCTCTGCGATGTGTTTGGTCCCCGGTGGGAGCACATGCCGCGCGCTGACCGGCTGGCGATTCTCATGTCTTTGGCCACCGCTGCCTACTGTGCCGACGATAGCGGCGTTAGTGAACGGCTCGACATTCTGGCTGAAGATATCAGCGGCCATGACTTTCAGGATGCGCAGATCTCGCCTTTGCTCTGTCAGCTCGATGGGGAGTTGGAAACCGTCGAGCAGGCCCTGGCGCTGATCGGGGGGATTGCCCTATGCGCTCAGTAGTCGTCTTTGCCCTGGTGATCGTCCTGGGGCTGGGGGCTTGCAGCGCGGGCGATCGAGATGCCCTGAGGAAAGCGGGGGACCTCCCCCAGCGGCTCGAACAGGAGGATTCGCCATGATTCAAGTGCCTTGCGCTGATTTAAAACACAGTTTTGGACAGCTCGATTCGGGGGAATGGATTGAGGAGTATTACATTGACCTGCCCCCGGATGGGTCGGCGGTGTTGTTCTCGCAGCCGATTAAACCGAATCAGCCGAGTCAAACCCCGGTGGCGCAAGTCGGGGCGGAGAAAGGGCTGTGTGTGCCGGATGAGGCGGTTGTTGAGGTGGCCGCTGCGCCGCCGGTCGCTCCGCCCCCTACTGAACCTGAGGTGGGGTTGGGGTCTTTCTTTTTGCTGGTGCTGGTGTGCATCGGTGGGGTCAAGCTGTTTACCTACCTGCGCGAACGCGAAGCGAAGGAGGTGGCGGGGTATTTGCCCCCCATCCGAGGGGCGGAGGTGTGGCAGCAGCTCCCCCATGAGCGGGAGAAGTTGCCTCGTGAGCAGTGGGTGGACAATGCCATCGGTCGGCGGGCGATCTCAATGCTCGAAGCGCGGGAGCAGGAAGAGGCGCATTCCCAGGGGTACCCGCTGCCGCAGACGCCTGAGAACCCTCTGAATTCCGTCAGTTCAGCCCTTGAATTGAGGCTGAATTCGCTCCTGAATCGGCTCGAATCGGCCCTGAATTCAAGCGAACTGATAGGGAATTCGTCTGAATCGATGGCGAATTCAGAGGGCTCTCTGGGTGAATTCGATGTGAATTCGGGGGCCACTCGGGAGGTGGTTCAGCGCTTTGCCCAGTGGGTGCGCGAGGGGGTCAATCCCAGGGGCAATGAAATTATCGAAAAGCTCTGGGGTCTGAAGCCGGGGGGCAGTGCGGTCTACAAGCAGGCCAGAGACCTGCGCGATCAGTTGGCAAACCGGTTTGAAGAGTTTAGGGGGAACGATGAAAACTAAATCCTATTCAGGTAATCCTCGCACCGGGCGCTCCTATCGCCCCTCGGTGGTGCAGTGGCGGGCGGATACGGTGCGGTTGATTGTCCTGGGGGCGGCCCTGGCGCTGATCATCTATGACGCCAAGGTCTCCTATGACGGCTTTCAGAAGTTGGAGCTGGGCGATACCCATGCGCCTCTGAATCTTTGCTGCCATGATTTTTGTGACCCAGCTCGGGGTGGGGCTACTCCATGCCCTGGGGGAAGATTTCCGCGATGTCAAAGCGGGCAGTGATACCGGCTTTCTCAATTCCATCTGGGGTTGGGTGCTGATGATTATCTATGGCGTTGATGTGGCGAGCAACGCGGTTCACTTTGGCGTCTTTGGCAAGTTCGGCTCGGCCCCGGCCACTCCGGTCGAAAGTCTGGGGGCAGCGGGGTTGATCCTGGGCATGTCGGTGCTGCTCACCTTCGGCGATGAGGTGCTGCTCAGGGTGCATGACAAGATTGCGATCGCCTGTGCCAAGAATCGGGTCTATGCCAAACGCCATGGGGTGGCGGTGGCGGCTCACAATGCCTACCTTGCCGCAACTCGCGAGCGGCAGATGGAGACGGCCCAGGTCGCCGGACGTAAGGAAGGGGATTGGGAATTTGGGGAGGGCTTATAGATGCAGGTGCTTTCTCAAATCTTCCACATGCCTCGCAATGCTTGGCGCTATAGTCGCTATCGGCCTCTGGAGGCGTTCTGCTATGCCGGGGCGGTACTGCTGGCGGCTTGGCTGGCCAGGTTGTTTCTGTCGATCGTGGCCCTGACACTCATGGTCGGGGCATTGCACTCGCTGATTAACCAGGAATCCTCATAGACAAAGCGTAATGATGCTCCTTTTCTCCAGCCCTCAGTCTAAGACTGAGGGTTTTTCATCGTGAGCAAGAAGCCACCTCACTGGGCATCCTCTTTTTATGAAGGTATTAACTACCCTCATCAAAATAAAAATGGTATAATTAGCTACAGAAACAAGTCAATCGTTCATCTCCTACCTGGCTCCTTGCAGCCCACCGGAGACGGAAGTAGGGACTGACTCCCGAAGGAACGCGCCTCTGTACCGATACATCCCTTTTGGAGGCGAAACCATGAAACTCACTTATCGTGGCGTTCAATACGATTACAATCCCCCCGCTATTGAAACACAATCCATCGAGACCACTGGCAAATATCGCGGCGTCGATATTCGATTCCGACAAGTCTCTAAAGCCCCCATTCATCCTCTCAAAGTTGACCTGATCTATCGCGGCGTGCCCTATACCGCTGGCGAAACTGTTGTGGCTCCTCAACAGCCAACAGAAGCTGCACCGGCTCTATCTGTTGCCGATCAGCTCCGCGCACTCTTTTTGGGGCGCGAACGCAGTACCCGCCAACGCGAGCAATCGATGCTGATTCGCCTCAATGAGCAGATCGGGATTACCGCTGAGGATGCTGCTTAATACGTCCATAGAAGCACGATTTAACTTTCCTGCCCTCAGTCTCAGATTGGGGGCTTTTTCATCTCTCCGTGGCTCCAGAAGGGGAGAGTGAAAAAAAGTGGGGGAAAGGGAGAATTGATTAGCTGGGCTTATATTCCTAAATAGACGCGATCAGGCCCTCCGGACTACATCTGGACTAAATTTTTTGAATGGCTGCTCTGAGGAAACTCTCTGTTCAAAAATCTAGGGCTGCACACCTTATTCTGGCGTTGCTTAGTTGCTTAAATGACAACTTACTTGGCCCAAAAATAGCATTAGCTAAAATTATCATTCAACCCTCTACCAGTTCACCCTTGTCAATAGTTCTTATCCTGTCTCAAAAGCCTCAATGCCTAGACGGTAGCATGGGACGATGAACGAAGGCATAGCCCCCACCATCTATCAGCTCAAAGTAGTCCTCATGGGCATCAGCCCGATGATTTGACGACGTTTGCTGGTGAGCGGTGAGAGTACGATCGCAGACCTGCACTACATTCTCCAGATTGCGATGGGGTGGAACGACGACCACCTGAACCGTTTCATCATTCACGATAAGCAGTACGGTGTCTATCATTCAGGCGGCATTAGCTTCAGTGACGATCCCAACTCGATACGGTTAATAGACCTACAGCTCAGAGAGCGGGAGAAGTTTCGCTACGAATACGACTTTATTGATCGCTGGCACCATCAGCTCCGGGTTGAAGCCATTCAATATCCCGACTACCCCCTAGCCGTGCCTGTCTGCATTGCTGGAAAACGGTCTGCTCCGCCTGAAGCCTGTGGCGGCCCCTGGGCCTTTCTGACCAAGCGGCAGCACTATTCAGTCGGTTACGCCCTGGAAGTCTTAGCCGACATCCAGCAGGGGGGTGCAGAAACCTTGCGCGATCGCAACGACGAAGTGCGGTTGCTTCAGAGGTGGCTAAGTCTAGAGCAGTTTGACCGCAAAGCTGTCAATCGCCGCCTGCAGCAATATGCCGAGGGTGATCGCGACTGGTTGTTTG
The DNA here is from genome assembly GCA_039200855.1 of Cyanobacteria bacterium P01_D01_bin.44. Taxonomy (GTDB): domain Bacteria; phylum Cyanobacteriota; class Cyanobacteriia; order Phormidesmidales; family Phormidesmidaceae; genus SIO4C1. The sequence goes on from JBCCRZ010000023.1 coordinate 6,836, forward strand.
CTGAGGAAATAGGCTATGCCCATTAGAGTTCAACTGGTGTTTGAAGATGACACAGGTGGCCCACCTGTGGTGCAGGAAATAGCCCAGCTAGAGCGTGAAGCACTTTCACCAGCTACCCTGGGATTGACGCTGGCCGAGGCCAAAACCCTGCTCCACAGCCTCCAGAGCCACCTGGTCGAGCAGCAGGTATCGGCCTATCATCAGCGCAACAGACCTGCCCTCACTGTCAATCTGCGCCGTGTTAAGGATAAACGTCAGCTGGTGTATCGTAGCCTCTTCGGTAAGCTCCACCTGCAAAATACTCGACTTTTCCACTGTGACTGCCAGCCCCATGAGACCAAGAGCTTCAGCCCGCTGGCAGACCTTCTGACAGAGTGCACTTCGCCCGAGTTGCTCTATCTGGAGTCGAAGTTTGCCGCACTCATGTCCTACGGCCAAAGCGCCAATCTGCTAGCCGAAGTACTGCCAGTCGGTGAACAGCTCAATGCAGCGACGGTACGCAACCACACCTAGCAGTTGTCCGAGTGCCTGGAGGCTGAGCTGGGTGACGAACAGTTTATGTTTGTGGAGGGCTGCGAGCGGGATTGGGAAGCTTTGCCCCGTCCTGATATGCCTCTGACGGTGGGCATTGATGGCGGCTATGTTCGTGCCAGCAAGGCTCAAAGCGATCAACAGCAGCGCACCTTTGAAGTCATCACGGGTAAGAGTATTGCCGATGATGGCACCTCCAAGTGCTTTGGCCTGGTCAATAGCTATGATGAGAAGCCCAAACGACGAGTGTTTGAGGTGTTGAAGTCGCAGGGTATGCAGATGAACCAGCAAGTCACATTCGTCTCGGATGGGGGCGACACGGTGCGAGACCTACAGCTGTACCTCAATCCCCAGGCGGAGCACCTACTGGATTGGTTCCACATCACCATGCGCATTACGGTCATGAATCAGATGGCCAAAGGCGTCAACTATCCTGATGACTGGCTAATCGAAGACATTCCCGAAACCCTGGAGAGCATCAAGTGGTATCTCTGGCATGGCAATGTTTTTCGAGCGTTGCAAGAGACAGAGTTGCTGACAGACTTGTTGTATATAGAGGAGATGAGCCCTGAGCAAACCAGGCTGTTGAAGAAGGTTGAGGAGTTCAATACTTAACATCTCCAACAACAGACAGTTCATTCCCAACTATGGCGAGCGTTATCGTAACGGCGAAAGGATCTCAACAGGCTTTGTCGAGTCCACCGTCAACCAGGTGATCAGCAAGCGGATGGCCAAAAAGCAGCAGATGCGGTGAACCCCGAAAGGGGCACATCTGCTATTGCAGGTCAGAACGCGTGTCCTCGATGGGGACTGGCGGGCGACCTTCGAGCGATGGTACCCGGAACTGGTGGCGCAAGCGGCTTGAGCTGGAGGCGGCATGAAAAGAAGGAGTTTCCAGGTTTTCCCCCACTTTTTTTCACTCTCTCAGAGAGACTACTAAGCCACATTGGCAACAGAAAGTTATGACATTTTGGGCGTTATTAGAACCATTGACGATAGAAAGATGATAGAGTGGCTGCCGTGAATGCAGGCAAATAAACTCCAGTAAACCTGGATAAGCTTCGTGCTTCCATACGCCACTTTGTCATAAATAGCGAGGAACATTCACACTTGTGCAAATTGGATACGCACCAATTTATATAAAGAAATCTATCACTGGGTGAGTTGGGTTGGCAGGTAAGTTACTTTGCTGTAAAGACAAGCACCTTTGATATAAGTGAATTGCCACCCTATTGATTCATTAAAGATTTGTCAATTCTAGAGTACTCAATAATTTCAGCGTAGCAATAAGGATTTAGCGTAGCAATAAGGACTTGTTGATTCTATAGCGTTTTATCAATGAATCGTTATTAACTACGGAAGGAATTAAATGTTCAAATATTATTTCCAAAACGGACCTATCACGTAAGACAGACTGAATTAACTTGCCAAACGCGATCACTTATAGCTTAACGAAGGACAAAATTTAGTTATGGCAGTCGTAACAACTTATCCAGGTGTTTACATCCAAGAGATTCCCAGCGGTGTGCGCACGATTTCTGGCGTTGCAACCGCTATCACTGCCTTCATCGGTCGTACGCAGCGTGGTCCGGTGAATGAGCCAGTGACCATCAATAACCTCGGTGATTTTGAACGATCGTTTGGTGGGTTGTGGTCCATAGGCCCCATGACCTATGCCGTACGCGACTATTTTCTGAATGGTGGTGGACAGGCCATTATTGTTCGCCTGTTTAAGCCCGAGGGCAATAGTAAGGCTCAAGATGGACACGCACGGGGCACGCTTGACACACTAGCTCTGATGGCGTCTAGCCCCGGTGATTGGGGGAATACAGTGAAAGTTTCTGTCGACATAGATGGCATCAATGATGACGTGGCTGCTCGATATGGCCTACCAGCTACAGCTCTGTTTAACATGAGTGTTACGTACAAGGGGGAAGTAGAGCGTTTTGCCAATCTTTCATTCATCGAAGGTCCGCGTCGGATTGACCGAGTATTAGCTTTGGGTTCAGGCTTGATGCGTGTAGATGGTGATCTTCCCTCAACTCCCCCCGAGATCGCCAAAGTAATAGAGGCTATAGAAAGTGGTGGTACATCGCTAGTAGGGGGTAGCAATGGCAGAACGCTAAGGGCATCTGACTATCAAGGTAGTCAAGATGCTAAAACGGGTCTCTACGCACTAGAAAAGGCTGACCTTTTTAATCTGCTTTGCATCCCACCTGACACTCGTGGCGGCGACACACCAAACGAAGCCTACCAGACTGCCCTGAAATATTGTGTGGACCGACGAGCCATGCTTATCGTGGACCCGCCCAGTGTCTGGAGCGTCGACCCAGATAAGGCAGCGGTCGCCGCTAAAGCAGGCTTGAGTAGCCTGGGACTATCTGGAACAGACGCTCGTAATGCTGCTCTCTATTTCCCACGTGTAATCCAGACTGACCCGCTGCGAGAAGGGCAACCGGATGCGTTTGTTCCCTGTGGGATTGTAGCAGGCGTGATGGCACGCATGGATACCCAGCGCGGAGTTTGGAAAGCGCCAGCGGGACTAGATGCAGCCATCAATGGTGTACAGGGCCTGAGCGCAAATTTGACTGATGCCGAGAATGGCTTGATCAATCCGCTTGGCATTAACTGTATCCGCTCTTTTCCTGCCGCAGGCCGCGTCGTTTGGGGTGCACGCACCATGCGTGGCGCAGATCAGCTTGGGGACGAATACAAGTATGTTTCGGTGCGTCGGCTGGCCCTCTTTATTGAAGAGAGTCTCTACCGAGGCACGCAGTGGGTTGTCTTTGAGCCCAATGATGAGTCACTCTGGGCGCAAATTCGGATGAATGTTGGCTCGTTTATGCAGGCTTTATTCCGTCAGGGGGCTTTCCAAGGCCAATCGCCTCGTGATGCCTATTTTGTTAAATGCGACTCTGAAACAACGACACAAAATGACATCAATCAAGGCATCGTCAACATCCTCATCGGCTTTGCACCGCTAAAGCCAGCTGAGTTTGTCATCATCAGTTTGCAGCAAATAGCTGGGCAGACATAAATCTGTGTTCTATAACCTCAAGATTTAATAGATGACAAGATGACGTTCCAATAGGAGAGTTAGGATGCAATTTAACGTCAATGCGGGTCGGATCGATCCTTACAAGAATTTCAAGTTTCGAGTCAAATGGGATGGGCGCTATGTTGCTGGAGTTCGTAGTGTAGGCTCCCTCAATCGTTCGACTGAGGTGATCGAATATCGTCAGGGCGGCGATCCCAGCATGGTTATCAAGTCTCCTGGTCAGACATCTTTCGATGCCATCAGTCTGGAGCGCGGTGTTACCCATGATATCGAGTTTGAGCAGTGGGCTAATAAGGTATGGAATTTTGGTTCCGGCCTTGGAGCTGAGGTTTCCCTGAAAGACTTCCGCAAGGACATTATTATTGAGATGTATAACGAGGCTGGTCAGTTAGCGATCGCCTACAAAGTCTATCGCTGCTGGGTCTCTCAATTTACGGCCTTACCTGATTTAGACGCCAGTGGCAACGATTTCGCGATTGAGTCGATCCAGCTAGAGAATGAAGGCTGGGAGCGCGACTATAGCGTTGGCGAGCCAACGGAACCAAGTTTTTTAGAGCCCGCGGCGTAAACTGAAGCCTGAAGTTGCTCAGAGTTTGCTGTGCAGCCTTTATCCAATCAACTCATTCTACATATTTGGGAAACGGGGCAGCGCCAGCATCCGGTTGATCGAGCGCTGACTATCCTGGCGGCAACCCACAGTGACGTGACGTGGGAGATGTTAGCACGTCTCAGTGTAGGTCAGCGTGATGACCGTTTGCTGGCTGTTTATGCACAAACCTTTGACTCGCATCTAGTCGGAACAGCCAACTGCTCTCAGTGCAACGAGTCATTAGAGTTTGCCTTACCTATTGCCGATATGCGTCTAGCCAATAAAGCGGAGAGGATTGGTCATACCTTTCCTCTTGAAAAAGATGGGTACTATCTATGCTTCCGCCTTCCAGATAGCTTTGATCTGGCGGCGATCGCAACGCAGCCGCCAGCCATTGCAACTGCGGAGCGCGAAACTGCCTCCCGGCTGTTGCTGCTACAACGCTGCGTGGAGGAGTTAACCTACCAGGGCAACGCTATTAGCGTTTCAGATTTGCCCGACAATATTACTGTAGACATCGCTACCCAAATGAACGCGCTCGATCCCCAGGCAGATATTACGCTGACTATTCAATGCCCTGCCTGTGGGCATTCCATGACGGTTGTATTGGACATTCTTACCTTTCTCTGGGCTAAAATCAGCGCCCAGGCCAGACGCATCTTGCGTGATGTTCATACCCTGGCTCGGGCATATGGATGGCAAGAGACAGACATATTGGCCATGAGCACGGTGAGGCGCCAGGTTTATCTAGACATGCTGGGACAGTGAGCAGGATCATGACTGATTTTCTAACCCATTTAGCTCGACGGACCCTTGGCGACAGTCACGCCATCAAACCCCTGATCGACCCTATGTTCGCGCCGCCAACTGAATTACTGAGCGAAGGGGGGCCGTCCCTGTTGGGACAGAGGGGGGGCGCAATCATGGAAGCAGGAATCCCCTCGATCGCAGCCCCCTTGGAAGAGGCCATAGTGGATGATCCATTTGCTCCCCAAACACAGACTCCATCCGAGCAATCGATGCCGTCACCACCGTTCCAGCCAGAGTTGATGACCGCTGAAGCTGCACCCACATTGCTTCCGGCGGTTTCTCCAGAGCCGAACACGTTGCCATCTCAAGCACCTGAACAAGACAAGACTGAAGAGGAGCCTCCTCACTCAACGGCTGCATTACCCATTGATAACGTGTCGAACTGTGACCAGCCAAACGCTGAGGCGTGGAACAATGAACCATCTCGGATTGCTCCGCCTCCCCATTCACAAGCCCATTCGCCAGGGCCACAATACGCCCAATCAGCATCAGAGCCGGTTGTCACCCAAGGCAGCGATACGCAAACGCAGCCGCCATCGCGCAATCGGTCGCATGAAGATAGCACGATACCATCTACTGCAGAGGGTTCAACCCAGTCATTCGATCAGGGTGACGTATTGAACAATGAACCGTCTCGGATTGCTCCGCCTCCCCATTCACGAGCCCATTCATCAGGGCCGCAACACGCCCAATTAACATCAGAGCCGGTTGTCACCCAAGGCAGCGATACGCAAACGCAGCCGCCATCGCGCAATCGGTCACGTGAGGGTAGGGCGATGTCTTCCCCAGCAGACGGTTCAACCCGGTCACCCGATCATGCAACCGTTGTGACACCAACAAGGCCAGCGGAGCGATCGCGGCAATCGCCAACGCTGATCCCAATTCAGACTCCACCGGATGCATTTGCAGTGAATACAGCTGGCTCGGATGGGGCTGGCTCAGCTACCCCACAACCGATCGGCCAGCAACACCATCCAGGACGGAGGGTGCAACTGCTGGATGATGCGATAGAGCAAGATTTGATCAGGCAAAACCGTGGGCCACAGGCCAGACCTGCCATGGTCACGCCAGCGGATTTCAGCAGGCTACCTTCTCAGGCAAGTAGGGAGCGACCCGCGGCCCTCCCGCAAGACGAGGGAGGCGATCGCCGAACGGTTGTACCCATGGCCGTTGAATCGCCTGTCATGGGCCGCACCAGCCCAGGTGACACTATGGCCGATCGACGGACACAGACGCCGAAACTCCAGGTCTCGATTGGTCGGGTTGAGATCAAGGCTATGCCACCGCCGCCACCACCGTTCCCCCCCCAACCACCAGCCCGAACACAACCTGTTATGAGCTTAGACACCTATCTCAAACGGCGTAGGGAGAGACGGCGATGAGCAATCATCTGGCCATTGCCACAGTAACGGCTGCCTTCAGCCAACTTTTGCAACGAGCTGCCACTGATGCCGTTCCAGGGGCTACGGTGACAACCAAGCGTCCCGAGCGCGTTGAACAGGGGATTCCTGAAACCAGAGTGAACGTTTACCTCTATCAGGTCAGCCCCAATCTGAATATGCGTAATGCGGACTTACCGACACGGCATAGTAACGCCACGCTGGTGCAGCAGCCCATCACCGCACTCGATTTATTTTATTTGGTGAGCTTCTATGGTGATGAGAACCAGCTAGAACCGCAGCGTCTCTTGGGCAAGACGGTGAGCACCGTCCACGCACGGCCGATTCTGACGCCAGCGCTTATTCGCGACACCATCCGGACTGCCAGTGCAGCAGACACAGACCACTACCTGACAGGCTCAGACTTGGCCGACCAAATCGACCAGGTGCGCTTTACACCAGGATCCCTGACGCTGGAAGAGTTCTCTAAACTCTGGTCCCTCCTCTCGTTTCATGCACCCCATGCCCTTTCCTTGATTTACCAGGCGTCTGTCGTGTTGATCGAGGCTGATGAGCAACCACAACGAGCACTCCCTGTACGGGGCGGTCGCTTTGGTGCGGCTCCCTTTCTGCAGCCCTCCATTGATCAAGTGCAGGCGGCAACTGGCGTGAACGATCCGATTGTGTCTAACAGTGCCGTCACCATTGTGGGGCAGCGCCTGTTGGGAGACGAGACCCGCGTGCGCATTGGCGATGTTGAGGTGACGCCCACATGGGATCAGATCAGCGATGCTGGAATCACCGTCTCGCTACCTGCTGGTCTGCGCGCTGGCGTGCAACAGGTACAGGTACACTACCAAGTCCGTAATGCTAGCGGCAACCCGACTCAGAGGGCGAATGGTCAGGGTGCGACGAATGGTCAGCGTATTAATGACCAAGGCATTAATGCTAGTATGCCGCCGCCGTACCGGGCCGAATCAAACATGCTGCCCTTTGTTTTGCGTCCGACTATCACATCTGTGACTGCACCTGATGCGACGACGGTTACCGTTACACTTGACCCAGCCGTGGGCCGGGATCAGCGCGTTGTGCTGTGGCTCAACGAATTCAATCCCCCTGTGGACCGTGCGGCCCGCACCTACAGTTTTCAGGCACCCACCAACAATGGCATCGCTGACACCAGATCACAGATTGGTGGGCAACCGAGTGCAGGGCAACCAGAGACGACGATCGCTTTTACGGTCAGAAACGTTGTCGCCGGTGATTACTTAGTGCGTGTTCATGTAGACGGTGCCGAAAGCCCGCTGGTTGTAGACACGGCCCCTAACAGTGCGACCTATAACCAGTACGCTAGTCCACGGGTGACGATTCCAGCATGACCGAAATCTCCTGGCTTGAAGCCAACCAGCGCTATCTGATGACAGCGGTCGATGGGGTCAAAGCATCCCTGATACACCATGTCATAGACAATAGCGGTACATCCTCATTTGCTGATCAGCATGACCTATCCAATGAGGACGCGACGTTGGCGGCACTAGCAGAGATTGCCACCAGCATGGATTCGCCTCCAGCACTGGAGAGGATTTGTTACCAGTTCGACCTATCTGACTTTGAGCGATCGCTCCTCTTACTCTGCGCTGGGCCAGAACTAGATGCCTCCTTTGCGGCCTCATGTGCTGAGGCTCAAGGGGACCCTAATCAGCCCCACCCAACCTTTAGTCTGGCCCTAGCTGCTCTGCCTCAGCCCAATTGGCAAGCGATTACACCAGATGCAGCCCTGCGCCGTTGGCATCTCATCGATCTGGGCCCTGGCCCTACTCTAGTGACCAGCCCACTGCGCATCAATGAACGGATATTGCACACGCTGGTGGGTCTGCCCGCTCTGGATGCCCAACTGGCCGGGGTGATTAGTCCAGCGCCCGCCCCCGAGGAATTACCCCCCTCCCATCAGGCGATCGCCGAGCGCCTAGTCACGACCTGGCGTCAGGTGGAGGAAGCGGCAAACGTGCCCGTTATCCAACTCTGCGGCCTGGAGCGTGCCGATAAGCACGCCATTGCGGCTATGGCCTGTGCCATGGTGGGTCTGCATTTGCACGTCATGCTGGCCCATACGCTGCCAACGGCGGCGGCCGACCTGTCCACACTGGCTCGGCTGTGGGAGCGTGAAGCCGGTCTACTCCCAGGTGCATTACTGCTAGACGGGGACGATCTGGAGGTCAGCGATCGCCCCCGTCACAATGCCCTCACCTGGTTCATTGAGTCCGTGGGTGGGCCCCTCATCATTACGGGGCAGGAACGCCGCCGGGCCCGGCCGCAACACCGCACCCTGATCACCTACGACGTGACCAAACCCTCTGCGCCTGAGCAACGTCAACTCTGGAAACGCACCCTGGATGCCCGCCTAGAAGGTACGCCCCTGATCGGTCCCCAGCTCAATGGCCAGCTTGAGCCACTGGTGGCCCACTTTGACCTGACCGCTCCCGCCATCCGCTCGGCCCTGGTGGAATTGGATATTGATGCGATGCCATTGCAGGATGAGGCAGGTCCGGCGGATGCCAGCGCGAGGCAGGCGTCAATGGTCGAGGTGTTGTGGGAAACTTGCCGAGTCCAGGCTCGTCCGCGATTGGATGACCTAGCGCATCGCATCGATGCCCTGGCTACCTGGGATGGATTGGTGTTGCCCAAGGCGCAAAAGACCTTGCTACGTGAGATTGTGATTCATGTGCGCCAGCGCATGACTGTCTACGAACGCTGGGGATTTGCCCGCCAAAGCAAGCGCGGCCTGGGGGTTAGTGCCCTGTTTGCGGGAGGGAGTGGCACCGGCAAGACCATGGCGGCCGAGGTGATTGCCCGCGAGCTGCAGCTGGACCTCTACCGCATCGACCTGAGTGCCACGGTGAGCAAATATATCGGTGAGACGGAGAAGAACTTAGCCCGCGTCTTTGATGCGGCCGAGGCGGGCGGCACTATTCTGCTTTTTGATGAAGCCGACGCCCTCTTTGGCAAGCGCAGCGAGGTGAAAGACAGCCACGATCGCCACGCCAATATCGAAGTCAGTTATCTGCTGCAGCGGATGGAGTCCTATCAGGGGCTGGCAATTTTGACGACAAACATGCAAGATGCCCTGGATCCTGCCTTCTTACGCCGCTTGCGCTTTATTGTGCAGTTTCCCTTTCCCAATGCCGTTCAACGGACCCAAATTTGGCAGCGCATCTTTCCCTCTGATACGCCCACCGAGGCCCTAGACATCGAGAAACTGGCACGACTCAACATGGCTGGGGGAAACATTCGCAACATTGCTCTCAACGCCGCCTTTTTGGCGGCCGATACCGACGAACCCGTGGGCATGAACCACCTGTTGCGGGCCACCCGCAGCGAATATGCCAAACTGCAAAAGCCACTTACCGAAGCCGACGTCAAGGACTGGATTAAGGAATAACCGATAGGGGCGATCGCTCGACGCTGGCGCACCGTCACCCCATCCTGCGCCCATCATCTACCCGCCAACTAGGAGTAACGCATGGATATCGACTTAACCATTGACTCGCTTGTTCTACAGGGGTTTCCCTCGACCGACCGGGTACAGATTTCGGCGGCTGTTCAGCAGGAGCTAACACGACTGCTGGCCGAGCAGGGCATCCCCCCTTCGCTCAGCCAGGGATCCATCAATCTGCCAACCATCGATGGGGGCCAATTTGACTGGGCACCCGGCACCCACGCCAACACCGTGGGTTGCCAGATCGCCCAGCAAATCTATGCCTCACTAGGGTAAGCCGCAGAGGAGCCAATCGCTATGGATACCGTCGTTCTGGAAGCCAACCAACGCCTATCTCACTCGCGGCTCTGGGAAATGCAGCGTCGCTTTTTTGAGCAGCGGGGCATTCAGGCCTGGAGTGAAGGGCGAGTCCCCCACTATGTGACCAGCAATCCGACGATTGCACGGGCCTATGGGCAAGTTGTACTGGGGTTTCTGCGCGACTGGCGAGCGGTCTCGCCCCAGTCCGAGCCGACGAATGCGGCGACGCCCCATCTAGACCCGACCCAGCCCGTCTACATTGTGGAATTGGGGGCCGGATCGGGGCGCTTTGCCTATCATTTTCTGCGTCAGTTTACCGCGATGATTGACCAATCAGCCCTGGGGGACGTTGCCTTTACCTACGTCATCACCGACCTGGCCGAGGCCAACCTGGACTTTTGCCGCCACCACCCCAAGCTACAACCATTTGTGGAACAAGGCCTGCTCGACTTTGCCCGCTTTGATGCGGAAACAGCAGAGCATCTACATCTACTTCAGGCTGACGTCACCATTACCGCCAAAACGCTGAAGAACCCGCTGATGGTACTGGCCAACTACTTTTTTGACTGCATTCCCCAGGATGTCTTTACGATGCGGAACGGGCAACTCTACGAATCGTTGCTGACCCTGCGCTATCCGGTAACGGAACCAGACCTGGATGATCCGGAGCTGGATGAGGAGACCTTTTTTGAGCAACTAGAGCTGGACTATACGGATCGCCCGGTGACAACCGACGCCTACTATGGGGATGCCGATCTTGATCGGGTTCTCACCGATTACAACGGAACACTAAGTGCTGCCACCTTTTTCTTGCCCACAGTGGGGCTGCGCTGTCTGCGCAACCTGCGCCGATTGGCTAGTGACCGACTGCTGTTTCTCTCCGGCGACAAAGGCTATAGTCGCCTCGACATGATGGAGGGGCGCGGCAAACCACAGCTTGTCACCCACCGAGGCTGCGTTTCGTTCTTGGTCAACTACCATGCCCTGGCCCGCTATGTGACTCAGCAGCAAGGGGAAGCCCATACCCCCAGCTATCATCCGGTAAGCCTGACCATCTGTGCTTTTCTGTTTGGTCACCCAGCACAGGGGTTTCTCGAAACCGCATTGGCTTACCGACAGGCCATTGCTGACGGGGGACCGAGCGATTTCTTTGGCCTGAAAAAAGCCGCCGAGCAGCAATATGCAGCTTTTAGCCTGCCTCGGTTGATCGGGTATCTGCGCCTGAGCCAATGGGACGCCAATATCTTTTTTGGGGCCTATCCCACCCTGCTGGCCCATGCCGAACAGGGGACGGCACCCTGGACCCAAGAGTTGGTTGAGGCGATTCGCCACATCTGGCAAAGCTATTACGATATCGGCGAAACGCGGGACATCGCCTTTTGTGTTGCTCACCTGCTTCAAACCCTTGGCTACGATGCTGAGGCCCTGGAGCTTTACCTGATCTCGCTGGAGCGCCATGGCCCAACGCCGCGCACATACTACAGTATGTCCCTGTGCCATCAGCGGTTGGGGCATCGTGAGGAAGCTCAGCAGTATCGCCGTCAGGCGCTGGCCCTCGATCCCAATGTGGAGTTGACCCCATCCAAATCCAGAGCCTCAAAGCTCAGACCGACGCCCCCCCGGGTACCGTTGCCAGCGGGCGGGTATCGGTTGCCCATCGGGTGAGTTTAAAGGGTTGACAACAGTTGACAGCGGAGGATGCATCAGCCCTATTGCGATAACGGATAGAATGAAAAAGCACTTCAGATGGCGGCGCGGCGTGTGATGAAGAGTCCGTTGACCCTCAATATAGACACCATTCAGTTGACCGATGACCAGTTCTATCAGCTCTGTCAAAATAACCGTGAACTTCAGTTTGAGCGCACAACTAAGGGAGAGTTGATCATTATGCCCCCGGTTGTTGGTGAGAGCGGTAATCGGGAAGCAAACTTCATTATCGATCTGGGCCTCTGGAACCGCCAAACGGGTCTCGGATATACCTTCAGTTCTTCCACCGTCTTCAAGTTGCCCAATGGGGCCGATCGCTCTCCCGATGCGGCATGAATTCAACGGGATCGGTGGGAAGCCCTCACACCTGAACAACGGCGCAAATTTCCCCCCATTGCGCCCGATTTTGTCATTGAGCTGCGGTTCGGCAACCGATGATTTAGCCCTGCTGCAGGCAAAAGTGCAGGAGTATAGGGAGGCTGGCGTGCTATTGGGGTGGTTGATCAATCCCCAATAGCAAAAAGTTGAAGTTTATCGCTACGGACACGATGTCGAGGTGCGAGACTTAACCAACGGAATTGACTGGGGCAGCAGTGCTACCAGGATTTAGGTTGCGTTTATTCCCCTATGAGTAAGTACTTGTATGAGTAATTACTTGTCATAGCACTCGCGTGTTTTTAAGTGCGTGATTTGCATTTGCACTGGAAAAGAGTAATGAACCCGCTCGATAAGGACAGGGTCATACGGCTACCACACAACCCTTCGCTATTCAGCGAAAGCCGACGGTTGATTTTTGCAATGAATCAATCACGAAAGTATAGTGCTCGTGAAATAATTGCATCATAGAACCATCGTCGATTTGTAGTCGTTCCATTAAACCGCGCGATCTGACTTCTAGACTCGACAGCTACCCAAACCCACCGGGATGCCAATGAACGAAGCTACCAAAATCCAGGCAGAAGCCACCATGGCGGGAAAGCTAATGCCCCAGAAAGACTCGCCGATGTTTGAGCCGAGACCCTTTGGCACGATGAACATGGTGAGTAGTAGCGAACCCATGGGAACAAGGACCGTTGCACAACGCGAAGCCATAGGCTATCACTTTGGTAAGGTGAGTGTGACCAAACGGCAAGAAAAGCAGAAGAGAAACGGTGCAGCAGCGACCGACAGCCAACCGCGAGCAGGGAGCGGACCGGAATACCAAAGAGGTCTCCCATCGCACTTGAAAGCCGGTCTTGAGAATATCTCCGGGCGATCTATGGACGATGTTCAGGTCCATTACAATTCAAAAAAACCAGCGGAATTAGACGCCCGAGCCTATACGCAAGGCCCTAACATCTATCTTGGACCGGGGTCACACGACAGTCTGGAGCATGAAGTTGGCCACGTGGTGCAGCAGAAAATTGGAGAAGTAAAGCCCCAATTCATGCTACGAGGCCAGAGGGTCAATGCGGACGCGGGTCTAGAAAAGGAAGCTGACAGAATCGGACGACAGGCCAGTGGAAATGCGGGGCGGGCAAAGAACACCCACGCTGAATATTTACCAGACGTAGGCGAGCCGAAGACCCACGGAGAGGCTCCAGAGCAACCAATACAGAGACAAATCCTAAACAAACAAGGTGCACCGATCTCACCTGAGCAATATGCACTGCTCAGAAGCAAAACGAACCGCGTGTACTGGGCCGCGCTGCAAAAAATCCGAGACAGCAAGTTCATCGACATAACAGCTGAAATTGATGACGACAAGGAGATCCAAAGCCCGGACCAATATCTTGTCCAATTGAGGCATGTCATAGCAAGGTATAACTTACACCATGCTAACCCACAACCTCCGCCAGCGGCTTCGCTAAAAGACTTTCCGGGGCTAGTGGAGCAGACCACCCACCAAATCCTGGACGACGACGCAAATGAAGTTGAGGAGACTAACGCTGATGATAAAGAACACGAGGTATGGCAGGTCAATGAGCTTTGGGGGAAGCAGCCGGAGAGTGACACAGACGACGAGGAGATAAAAGTCGAAGCGGAGGATGTCCAAAATACCGACCTAGAAATCTCGGGAATCAAGAAACTTGTGCGGAAAAGTCGCAGGGAGAAGTTGAAAGAAAAACAGAGCAAGCTGAAAGAAAAGCCTAAAGAGGTAGCAGATAAAGGGATGAAACCCCAAGGCATCCACGTCGAAAGTGAAAAAGAGTTCAGTTATAAAGGGCCTAACCATGTATCCCTGTTCGCATCGAACGTGTATTATCTAACACCAAACCACGATTTTCGAAGCAAAAAACTAAACATTGCGGAGGGCAAGGGGAAAGGTACGGTGGGAAAGGGCGCATTTGTGGACAAACTTGGGAAGTCTCACATGCCCACGAACACAAAGAATTGGGCGCAATCATACGATCCAGAGAAGGGGACGTACTCAGAAGCAGTTGATGTGTCCGGTATGCGTAGAGCCACCAGCGAATCGTCGCAAACTGGGGTATTTAGGTGGGAGGTAGACGTGCACGTGGGAGCAGGCCAACCTTGGAAGAACCCAAAGATCGATACCCTGATGCATGAAGTCATTCAGAAGGGTGGCAATCTCTGGCATCGCAAGTACGCAAAGAGCGAGGGCGGTGACCCAGAGTGGATTACAACCGCAAAGAACAAAACGCCCCCACCCAAAGGTCTTGTCAAGCAACTAAAAGGAAATACCTAGTGCAATCACGATTGGTTTTGTAAGGTGCATTAGGTCACGCCGAACACACCACAAGCTTCATTTAATGAGCGGATAGAGCCGTCACATACCCTAATCCCATACGAGACTCTACTCCTGCTACCAATAAAACACCACTTTAAAAATCATTAGACCTCTTGCATAATGGTTTTTATGGTAGGTTGATAGGCTTTGGTTCACTGTTTCCCTCATGGGCAGATGAACTACGAAGCCACTCAAACCCTAAGTCAGTCAAAGTTTAAGCGTCGATTCGGTGTCCAACGCACCACC
>JBCCRZ010000024.1:0-21572 GCA_039200855.1 Cyanobacteria bacterium P01_D01_bin.44
CTAGGCCTTGAAAGATGTTAGTATTCGTTATTCACTTTTCATCCCTGGGCCCAAGTCATGAGCCCTCTAACTTAAATACAAAAGAGGGCAGGCTTCACAAGCATTTGCTCAAGTGGAACGGCGTGGGTTCACCCTATGCTGAGATACTCGCATAGCCCTGCATGGCCTTTTCGATACGTTGGGATTTGGGGCTTTGTATGGCTTTGCTCTAACGAGTTGGCTGTTTTTGTCGCCTGGGTGTGCAAAGTGTTATTCCGATTGTGACCCTGGGTAGTACGGCTCTAGATTGTGGGGTTGTGGATGTATCAGTCGTGGATATGTTGGATTAGGTTTGAGCTGTAGATATTGGGGTTGCGGGTGCTGAATTTGCAAGTATTGCAATTCAGGTGAATACCTGTTCAATCCGTGTCTTCATCTATTTGTGTCTGTATGCTTCTCCAGGTTAGTTTTCTGAGGTCCAAGCTTGTTTATGCCGATAGAAGGTGGGGCGTTTAGACGAGTTTGGGCTTCTAATTGACGACGCTGAGGATTTTTTTGTGGGAAGGCTGCCTCTGAGTTTGTCGCAGGCAACGCCCTACAAGGCATTTTTGAAACTCAAACAGTTTAGCCATAGCGGTCTAGGTAGATTGGGCGGTTCTCATACCACCTGGACATACCACCTGGATATAAAAGTATGCAAAGACAGGCTGTCCTTTTAGGCGGAATGATTAGAGTATAGGGATAACCGTCTTGGCCAGAAAATTTCGACATAAGGAGTTAACTCAGGTTTATGACAACCCTCTCCCTAGCCAACCAAGTGGTTCTGATTACCGGAGCTAGCAGCGGCATTGGTGCGTCCTGTGCTCAGTTGTTTGCCCAGGCAGGTGCACGACTCATTCTTGCGGCCCGTCGTAAAGAGAAACTACAAGGTTTGTCAGACGAATTGCAGAAACACTATCAAACCCAGACGCGCCTACTGCCTCTGGATGTGCAAAATTACCAGGCTGTGACAGAAGCTATTGAGGACCTGCCAACTGACTGGCAGACCATTGACGTGCTGATTAACAATGCTGGTCTCAGCCGAGGGCTTGACAAGCAGTATGAGTCTCCTGTCCAGGACTGGGAAGAAATGATTGATACTAATATCAAAGGGCTACTCTATGTGACCCGTGCAGTTGTCCCTGGGATGGTAGCTCAAGGGCGGGGCCATGTGGTGAATATTGGGTCTATTGCGGCACGACAGACTTACCCAGGCGGGAGTGTTTATTGCGCTACCAAAGCAGCCGTAAAGTCTCTCTCCGAAGGCTTGAAAATAGATCTGCTGGGAACCCCTGTGCGGGTGACTAACATTGAGCCAGGGCTAGTCGAAACCGAGTTCAGTAATGTGCGATTTCACGGCGATGATGACCGTGCTCAGTCTGTCTACAAGGGGATGACACCGCTCACGCCAGACGATATTGCTGACACGATTTTGTTTGCGGTGACTCGCCCTGCCCATGTTAACATCAGCGAAATTTTTGTGATGCCGACCGATCAGTCTTCCGTCGGTCACGTTCACCGGAGATCGGCATGACGATAAGCCTTATTATTGTCATCACCACATTTGTAGCGGCTTTTGTCCAAGGGTTGGCGGGTTTTGGTTTTGCCCTCGTTGCCATGCCGATTTTGTCCGGATTAACCAGTATCCAGATGGCCGCGCCTCTGGTCGCCCTAACCACCCTGACTAACAACCTCATTCTGTGCGTCTACTACCGCCAATCCTTTGACCGTAAAGTTGTAACAACCTTGCTAACTGGCTCAGTGTTAGGGATTCCCATTGGTTTTCTCGCCCTGGGCTATCTTCCGGCAGCCTGGATGCTGATGACGTTAGGGCTGATCATGGTTACCTACGCAATCTATTCCCTGGTCAGTCCGGTGGTGCCTACTTTGAAGTCCAAACTGTGGGCCTACGGGGCCGGGTTCTTATCAGGGATTTTGCTGGGGAGCTTTAACTTACCTGGCCCACCGATTGTTTTGTACGGCAGTAGTCAGCGCTGGTCTCAAGAAACCTTTAAAGGGAATCTCACAAGTTTTTTTTGGGTGAGTGTCGCAATTGTTGTTTTAGGTCATGGCCTTCAAAATCGAATCTCAAGGGATATTATTGATCAATTTCTAATGGCTATCCCTAGTTTGGTATCGGGATTATTTTTGGGTGTTACCTTCGCAAAATCATTTAATCCCAAAATTTTCCAGAAGGTCATTACTGGAATATTGGCAATAATTGGCGTGCGGCTGATCATTTTGGGAATTCAGTCATGATTGAAATCTAGCTTGAGAATTGGAATCTAGCCTGAGAAGTTAAATCTGAAACGCTTTGTAGATCAAAGACTATAATTTTTTATCTCATCTTTCCGCACTATTTTTTGATAAGGCAAATATACAAATTCGGATTTTATCGCTTGTCATACCAGATAGATCTGAAATTGAACATAATTTGTCCCCAGCTGTCGCCGTCTCCCTTGGCAAGAGGGACTACAGGGGGTTTTCGAGATATGCGGCTATATACGGAATTGGTATTAGTCAGCTTTTGTTAGACCGTATATAAATATACAGCAGAGGTCTATAAAGTAATTTTATGGTGTGTGAAATAGCTGAATAAAATCGCTTCATGATGACAGCAATTTAGTTTTTGTTGATCGGGTTTTTGTTGACTTTTTGAAACACACTCTTTCACTTCGGGAATCTTTTTTATGGTTGCAAGCTTGAGTCCAGAGAAAGCTGATCTAGGCAAGATGGATGCTGAATCACTTTGGCATCCTTTGGTACAACACAAGCCGTTCTCTGAAAAGCCGCCTAAGTGCATGGCGCGAGGGGTGGGCTGCTATGTCACGGATACGGACGGCGTAGAGTATTTCGATGGTATCTCTGGATTATGGTGTGTAAATATCGGCTATGGTCGCCAAGAGCTGGCGGAGGTGGCCTATGAGCAGATGGTAGATTTGGCCTATTTCCCGCTCACCATGAGTCACGAACCCGGGATTCGGCTAGCCCATAAGCTGCTGGAGCTGCTGGGCTATCCGGGTAAGGTGTTTTTCTCGACGAGTGGGTCAGAGGCGAATGAAACAGCCTTTAAAATTGCCCGTCAATACCATGCTCAAACCGCTCCGGCTGGGTCAGGCCCTCGCTATAAAATCATTTCTCGGTATCGAGGCTATCATGGGCACACCATGGGAGCGTTGAGTGCTACGGCCCAAGCCGAACGCAAGCTTAAGTATGAGCCATTGGTGCCAGGTTTTCTCCATATCAGCCCGCCTTACTATTATCGGTTTGGCGAGGGGCAGTCAGAGGCGGCATACAATGCCGCCTGTCTCAGGGAGCTGGAGCAAAAGATTCGATACGAGGGGGCTGAATCTGTTGCGGCGGTGATTGTGGAGCCGATTATCTCGGGGGGCGGGGTGATTGTGCCGCCAGATGGCTATTTGCGGGGGGTGCGAGAGATTTGCGATCGCACCGGCATTCTCCTGATCTACGACGAAGTGGTTAACGGGTTTGGCCGCACTGGCCAGATGTTTGGGCATCAACACTGGGGAGTCCAGCCTGACATCATTACTTTCGCAAAAGGGTTGACCAGTGGCTACATGCCCCTCTCAGCAACGGTGGTCAAACAGTCCATCTTTGAAGCCTTTTTAGATGATCCCGGCAGTGACAGTCACTTTCGTCACATTACTACCTACGGCGGCACCCCGGTCTGTGCGGCTGTCGGCCTGAGGAGTATCGAGATCGTGGAGCGCGAAAGTCTGTGCGATCGGGCGACAGAAATGGGAGCGTATCTGTTGGGTAAGTTACAGCGGTTGCTGGACCATCCCAATGTGGGGGATGTCAGGGGTAAGGGACTGTTGCTAGGGGTGGAGTTGGTAAAAGACAAGGTCAGCAAAGCGCCCCTTGAGAGTGCTGCAGTGGCTTCAGTCACGCAGTATTGCCTGGATAAGCAAGTGATTATTGGTCGCAACACCAATACCATTCCGGGCTTTACCAACGTCCTGATTTTATGTCCTCCTTTGGTGGTAACGCGCGAAGAGGCCGATCATTTGGCCGAAACTCTCTACGAGGCTGTTTCTGCCTTGTCCAGCTCCTGAGAGGATCTTCCTTGAAAAATGACTGCTGCTGAACTTAGGGGACTGCACAAAAATAAAATCCCGGCTGAAAAGGGGAAAAGGCGCTAGTGTCAGCCATGCCCGCAGGGCTATAGGGCTAAGGGGGTGGCTTATTTGATTGTAATTGCCTTAGGGTTTTGCAACATCGGTTACGTAGGCAAACACAATTATTTCAGTATCACTTTCTCTCAGAGATCTGCCCAGCCCTCTTATCAAGGGGGATAGCACAGCCGGGGGATCCCCCGAAAAGGTAGCCCAATGCGTAATGGTGCCTAATGGGGTACTTATGAACCCCGGCAAGGAGATCCCCAACCCTTTCATATTGGGGCTCCAGATAATGAAACTCCCTAGATTCGCAGGCCCTCAAGCACGCAAAATCCCCCAATACGTAGACCAAGGGACATTCAAGGAAGGGAGATTCAAGAGGTCTCGACAACCAACATCTTTTTTGCCAGAAAGCGCCTGAAGAAAGAGAAGGGCGCAGAAAACGCTCAAATCAATCTCTCATTTGGAGTAAGAAAACTCATGAACAAAACATTGCTTAGGCTCAGATACTGGTTTTATGGGCTCGTTTTTTTGACGATCCTGCTGCCCCAGGTTGCCTTCGCGCAAGAAGACGCTGCACCGGCTGGTTTTCTAGGACCGCTTGAGGGGGCTTTCCAAGGCTTGGTGGATCTCCTCAACCTAATCTTTTACTTCAAGATTGGGGGTGAAAATGGAATACCCTTTATTGTCCTTTGGCTGGTGATAGGTGCCGTCTTTTTCACCTTCCGTCTAAAATTCATCAATATTCGCGCCTTTAAACACGCCATCGATGTGGTGAGGGGAAAATATGACAGTGAGGAAGATGAGGGGGATGTCTCTCACTTTCAGGCGCTGGCAGCGGCCCTGTCTGGCACGGTAGGGATTGGTAATATTGCCGGGGTTGCGATCGCAATTCGGTTAGGTGGCCCAGGTGCTGCATTTTGGATGACTGTGGCAGGCTTCTTGGGGATGTCGAGTAAGTTTGCCGAATGTACGTTGGGTCAGAAGTATCGGGTGATTAAACCGGATGGAACCGTGGGAGGTGGCCCCATGTACTATCTCTCTCGAGGGCTGTCATCCATCGGGATGAGAAGCGCAGGCAAAGCATTGGGGGTGATATACGCGATATTTTGTGCCATTGCCACCATGGGGGCAGGCAATATGTTTCAGGCCAATCAAGCTTACGCAGCGGTCTCTAACGTCTTGCCATTCTTCAATAACGCCAGCTGGTTATTTGGCATTATTTTGGTCATTATCGTCGGGTTGGTAATCCTCGGGGGCATCGAGCGGATCGGCTCGGTGGCCGGCTTTTTGGTACCGCTGATGGCGGTTATTTATACGCTGGCTTGCGTTTGGGTCATGCTGGTTAACTTCACATCCATTCCAGGCGCACTGGGTACAATTGTGAGCACAGCTTTTAATCCGGAAGCAGTGGCAGGTGGAGCGATTGGGGCAATCGTCATCGGTTTTCAGCGGGCTGTTTTCTCCAACGAAGCCGGTATTGGTTCAGCTGCGATCGCACACTCGGCGGCGCGTACCGACGAGCCAGTCAGAGAGGGCATTGTCGCTCTGCTGGAGCCCTTTATTGACACCATGTTCATTTGTAACATGACCGCCATTGTGATTGTTCTCACGGGCGTTTATGCTGACCCAGCCGCTGCCGACCTGGATGGAGCCAGGCTTTCAGCTGCATCATTCGAGACGGTGATTAGCTGGTTCCCCTATGTGATAGCGGTGGCTGGTTTCTTGTTTGCGATTTCGACCATGATTTCTTGGAGCTATTACGGACAAATGGCTTGGGCCTATTTGTTTGGTGAAAAAACAGTCAATGTCTATAAGGGATTATTTTTGGCTTGTGGCTTTATTGGCTCGGTGATCAATCTCGGTCTTGTCCTAGAATTTAGTGATATTTTGCTGCTAGCTATGGCGCTCCCCAATCTGCTAGGTTGTTTCTTGTTGTCCGGCGTCATTGTTAGAGAGCTTAATAGCTACATGTCTCGTTTAAACTCAGGAGAAATGTTGCCAGAGCCCCAGGTCACCAGAGAAACTGTTATGAAATAATCGGAGAGACATGATGAGTTGGCTTAAAAAGAAATCCGTCCTCATTCCCATTGATTTTTCTGATCTTTCTTATCAGGCGATTGGCCCTGCCAAAGAATATGTTGAAAATCTCTCATGTTTGAAGTTAATTCATGTGCTTTCGCCGCTGCACCCTGCCGACCCTGCGGCGATGTGGGATACATTGAGTGATGACGACCGAAAGCAAAAAGTGCGAGAGTTTCTGCACAATAAGCTCAGTGAAATGAGGTACGAGGGGGTTCAAATTGAGGTGGCTATCGGCGACCCGACTACGAAAATTGTCGACTATGCCAAAGAGACAGAGGCAGATTTGATTGTCATGCCTTCCCACGGACGCAAAGGGGTCAGCCGTTTTTTACTGGGTTCGGTAGCTGAGCGAGTGGTAAGATTATCCCCTTGTCCGGTTTTGATTCTCAAGTAAGTGATGTTGTTCCTGGCTCCCTCTCCCAATCGTGGGAGAGGGCTGGGGTGAGGGCCTTCGAGCGCTAGGGCATGATGACCAGCTTTAGATGACGTTATTTACGGCATCCACTCCACCCCAATCCCCACGCGGCTGTCGGTTTCGCCGGGGCCAAACTGCCATTCGATGTCGGTGGCGACGCGCAGGTCGCGGGTGATGGCATAGCCAAACCCAAGCTGGGTGGTTCTTACCCCATCGCTGCCGGTGGTCCAGGTTTGGGTATAGCCAAAGTCAGCACCGCCCCCCCGCGAGGGAATCACCTTGATGTGAAAACCATAGTTAAGACCGTCTGCGGTATAGTCTGGGGTTTCAAAGTTTCGGTAGCCCACTAGAGGGGCGGCGTTGATGTAGCCGCCTAAGGGCAAGACGTAATAGCGTAGCGTGGCTCCAAAGGCTTCGCGGTTGCCGTCAAAATTGCGGTGGTAGTCGGCATTGAGGGTGAGAGGCGTCTCTGCGATAAACCAATCTTCGACCCCAACCATAACACCGCCGGTTTGATGGGTCGAGGGAAATTGGGTATAGCCTGAGCGCAGTCGGGTCTTAAAGCTGGGGTCGTTGCGAATGTCGTCCAGCACATCCGGGACAGACCGTTGCCACTGTTGTAAAACCGGGCTTTGTTCAACCGTATCAGGCGGCAGTGTCAGGGTATCCCCGATAGATTCAGCAGAGTTGGCGGCGTCTGTTAAATCTGCATCGGCTGATTCATCTGCGCTCGCAGGCACTGCAAAGCCCCATAGAGTAATCGCCGCCAGACAAATTTGCACCAGAGGCTGCCCAAGCCATTGGCGATTCAATTCAAAGGCCATCTACGGGTACTCCAAGCAGCTTCGTCGTCGGCAGAGAAAAAGGCCGCTCTATATTCTACAGAAACTCCATGGGGTTTACCGGGCTGCCATTGCGACGCACCTCAAAATGAAGGTGGGGGCCGGTCGATAGGCCGGTGGAGCCTACCTTTGCGATCGCTTGTCCTTGCTGGACGGATTGACCTTCGCTGACCAGGAGTTTGCTGGCGTGTCCGTAGAGACTGGTCAACCCACCACCGTGATCGACAATGACTGCGTTGCCATAGCCGCCATACCAGCCCGAAAAAATCACCTGCCCTGAGTCTGCGGCTGTTATTGTGGTGCCGTGGCTGGCTCCAAAGTCTACCCCCGCGTGGAAACGGCGATAGCCCAGCACTGGATGGATGCGGGTGCCAAACCGGCTGGTGATACTGCCTGCGGTTGGGAAAATCATCTGCCCGGTACCGACAATGCCCCCAGTGGTGGCGGCGACTTTCTGACGGATCAAAGTCCCCAGGCTTTCGGAGTCTTTAGCCAGTTGGGCCTCGGCGGCCTGGAGGGCAGAGCGGTTTTCCTGGAGGCGACCGATCAACTGGGTTTGTTGCTGGGCCTGGGCTGAGAACTGATCGCGTTGAGCCAGCAGTTGTTGACGAAGCAGGGCAATGGAGTTTTTCTGAGCTTCGACGCTCTGCTGCTGGCGAACCAGTTCGTCGGACCTGGCTTTGAGATCGCTCAAGAAGGCGCGATCGGATTCATAGACGCGCTTGAGCTGATAGCGTCGGTCTAAAAACTCGTTGAGATCCTTGCTTTGCAGCAAGACAGCCCACCCCTCACTGCTCTGCTGACGTTGCATAAATTGCAGGCGACCGACCGCCGCCGTGCGGACTTGATCATATTCTTGCTGGGCCCGGATTAGCTTAGTTTCTAATGCCTTTAGCTCCTGCTCTGAGCGCTGGATGCGGTATTCGGTTTCTTCGATGCGATAGCTGGTGGTCTGAATCGTATCTTGTAGGCCGTCTAGTCGCTGCTCGGCAGCATCTTCAAGGTTTTCGATGCGCTGGCGTTCTTCGGTGATTTCCTCTCGCTGATCGTCGATGGCTTCTTGCTTT
Source organism: Cyanobacteria bacterium P01_D01_bin.44 (assembly GCA_039200855.1). Lineage (GTDB taxonomy): Bacteria > Cyanobacteriota > Cyanobacteriia > Phormidesmidales > Phormidesmidaceae > SIO4C1. The sequence continues at coordinate 8,567 of JBCCRZ010000024.1, forward strand.
TTTTTGAGATCGTCTACGGATTGGTTTTGGGGGTTGGCCTGGGCGAGGAGGGTAGTGGGCAGTGGGTGGTGGGTAGTGGGTAGTGGGTAGCGTGCGAGGGTCGAAGATCGGCCTGCAAAGGCCATCACACCCGGCATCTGCCCAGCCAGCCAGCAGCCTAGTAGCAGACTGACTAGAGGAACGCGGTATTTCTTAAGCTTCTTAGCAAGTTTCTTAAACAAGCCTCACCCTCTTAAACTCAAAGCGACGATACCGAACCCTAAAATGAGTAAGCCAAAAAAGCGATTGAGCCACCTGAGCCGCTCAGGTGTTAGCCATCGTCGAAACATTGAAACGCCTCCACTCAGGAAGACCCACCATAGGGCCGACCCCAAAAAGACGCCGCTCACCAGAATGGCCGCTTGCCCATAGCCCAGATCGCTAGGTGCAAATCCGGCAAAGATCAGGACAAAAGAGAGGATAGTCGCTGGGTTCGTCAGCGTCAAGATGACCGTAGATAAGTACGCTCCCAACAGCCCGGTTTTCGTTGTCGGAGCTGCCTCACTCGCCGGTTTTGCTAAGAAAGTTGTCATCCCTAGGTAGCAGAGAAACAATCCACCGATGATCCGCAGCCAGCTTGACTGATTGACCAAAAAATCAGACACCAGCGCCAACCCAAAGGCGGCGATGCCCCCGTAGACGCCATCCGCGGTAGCCGCCCCTAACCCCGAGAGCAAACCGCTCAATCGCCCATAGGCCAGGGTCCGCCGAATGCACAGCACACCGATGGGGCCGACCGGGGCTGCGATCGCAAACCCCAGCAAAATTCCTTTCAAAAACAGCATAGATGCCTCCGTTTTCGCCCTTCGCCCCTCAAACCGGCAACCTTATGCCTTCTTTGATGGTCGAGAGCGCAATCGACGTCCGTGTCTGTACCACCCCCGCCAAGCCTTTAATCTCGTCGCTGATGATCTGCTCTAGCTCTGCTGTACTGCGACAGCGCACCTTGAGCAGATAGTCCCCCTCCCCGGTCACGTGGTGGCATTCCTGAATTTCAGGCTTGGTCTGCACGTAGTCCAAAAAGCCCTGGCGGTGGTGGGGGCGCTCCAGACTCACCGCGACGAAGGCGGTAATGTCATAGCCCAAATACTGGGCTGACAGCTGGACGGTATAGCCTGCAATAATGCCGCGTTTTTCTAACCGACGGACGCGATCGGCGATTGCTGGGGCCGAGACCCCACACGCGCTGGCCAGCTCAGCCCAGGTCACTCGACCGTCAGATGTAAGATTTTTCAAAATTTTTGAATCAAGTTTATCCAACACTTTACATTTTAATCAAAACCATTTCTCCGTATTTTAGCTTTAAAAATAAGCAAAAATTTGAATTTTACTTACAAAAATTAGATCAGGTGACCCAGGGTTTAAATGGTACAGTAAGTCTCCGTAATCTTGCCGATGATGGTCTGACCCCTCTCCGAGGGAATTGGTAAGTAAGCGCACAAAATCGGACAGACGATCAGGCGCTGTTCGGTCAATTTTTAGGCTGCATCTGTTATCTATGCTGAATCTGCTGTCAGAAACTCTGCCAACGCTGGATTTGCCTGCCGACTGGGTGGGTATTCGGGTTCTTAAAGAGGCCAGTACTAAGCGGGCAGTGCGGGATGGTCACCCGGCTCACAACGGTCAGACCCTAAGTCAGGGGGCGATGGTGGAGGTGCTAGCCGAGGGGCAATTTGGCTATTGCGCCACGAACGTATTAACGCCCTCTGGGCTGAGGGCGGCGGCCCAGCAAGCCTATGGTCAGGCCGTTGCGGCTAGCCAATGGGCGATTCACCGATTTACCACGGCGGTCAGGCCCAAGGCGGTGGGGGAGTATGTTGCCCCCTACCAAACACCGCTGTCAGTGCTCACAGCGGCGGATATTAACGATGTGCTGTTGCAAATTTCAAAAGGGTTGCGGGTTTCTAGCCAGATTGTGCAGACCAGCGCCCTGGCACTGACCCATGACATCGAGTCGTGGTTTGCCAGCACCAACGGCTCTGAGATTTATCAAAAGACGCTGCTGGTCGAAACTCACTTTGGGGCCATCGCCCAAGATAACGGCGCAACTCAGGTACGCAGTGACCATGGCTATCTGGCCCACAGCTACCAGGGGGGCGGTGAACTGTTAGCGACCCCGGCCCTATGGCAGCGAGTACAGACAGTGGGCGAACAGGCGGTGGCATTATTAAGTGCGCCGGATTGCCCCACAGAGGCCACGACCCTGGTATTAGCCCCCGATCAAATGATGCTGCAACTGCATGAAAGCGTGGGACATCCCCTGGAGCTCGATCGCATTCTAGGGGACGAGCGCAACTATGCCGGGGGCAGCTTTGTGCAACCCACCGACTTTGGCGCATTGGCCTACGGATCACCCTTGATGAATGTCACCTTTGACCCCACCGTGACTGGGGAGTTGGCCAGCTATGGGTTTGACGATACGGGCACCCCAGCCACCCGAGACTATTTAATCTGTCAGGGGCAGCTAGAGCGAGGTCTGGGCAGCCTCGAAAGCCAGACCCGTTTGGGGGTGCCAGGGGTGGCCACAGCCCGAGCCTGCACCTGGAACCGACCGGCCATTGACCGGATGGCCAATATCAATTTGGAACCTGGGGAGACTACCTTTGAGGATCTAATCGGCAACATCGAATCGGGCGTCTATATGGAAACCAATCGCTCGTGGTCAATTGACGATCGGCGTCACAAATTTCAGTTTGGCTGTGAGTACGCCAGGCTGATTGAGAATGGTCGCCTGACTCAAACGCTAAAAAACCCTAACTATCGGTCAACCACCCCCCAGTTTTGGCACAGCCTTGCCCAGGTGGGCGATCGCAACACCTGGGAGGTCTATGGCACCCCCTTTTGTGGCAAAGGTGAGCCCAATCAGCTGATCCGCGTCGGTCACGCGGCCCCGGTGTGCGCCTTTGAGAATATAGACGTGTTTGGAGGGGCGGTATGATCCTGCCTCCCTATGAAGCGGTCTTTGGTCAGCTGGCCGATGCGATCGCACTCAGCCTGCACAACGCTGAGCACTTTACCCTCACCTTTACCGGAGAAGTCAGCCAGTTTGTGCGTTTTAACCGGGCGCGAGTGCGGCAAACAGGGTTGGTGCAGGATGGACAGCTGCACCTGACTCTGATGACCGCCGATCGCACCTGTCAGAGTAGCGTGCCGTTTACCGGTCAGTTTGAGGCAGATTGGCCCCTGCTTAAAACAGCCCTGGTTGACTTGCAAGCCTCACTGCCTCAGCTGCCGCTTGACCCCTACGTAGTGCTACCGACCGGCTCAGCCCAAAGTCATGAAACTTGCATGGGGGAGTTGCTGGGGGTAGATGCGATCGCATCTACCCTGCTACCCCCGCTCCAAGCGATTGACTTCGCAGGGATTTATGCTGGGGGGCTCTCCTACCGGGGCTATGCTGACTCAGCCGGTCAGCGCCACTGGTTTGAGACCACCGCTTACACCCTCGATTATTCTCTATTTGATACCGATGGACAGGCCGTCAAAGGCACCGTTGCGGGCCACGAGTGGGACCCCTCTAACTACCTGGATAAAATTGCCGCCGCCAAGGCCCAACTCGCCATGCTGGGTAGACCCCCCAGCAAGATTGACCCAGGAGAATATCGCACTTACCTGGCACCAGCTGCGGTGGCCGAGATTTTACACATGTTTTCCTGGGGGGGCGTGAGTGAGGCCGATCTGCAGCAGGGAAACAGCGCCCTCGGCTTTTTACAACGCGGAGACCGTCTGCTCTCGCCTAAATTTTCCCTCACTGAAAACTTCAAACGAACTGGCGTGCCCCGGTTTAATAGCCTGGGAGAAGTGACCGCAGCCCAACTGCCGATCATTATTGAGGGCAAACTAGCCAATAGTTTAGTCAGCTCCCGCAGTGCTAAAGAATACGGCAAACCCTCCAACCATGCAGACCCCGATGAAACCCTGAGAGCCCCCCAAATTGACGCTGGCACCCTATCGCCTGACGATATTTTGAGCCGCATCGGCACCGGACTCTATCTGTCTAACCTGCACTATTTAAACTGGAGCGACCATCCCAACGGACGGATCACCGGCATGACCCGCTATGCCTGCTTTTGGGTCAAGCAGGGCGAAATTGTTGGCCCCATTGAGAACCTTCGATTTGACGACAGCTTCTATCGCTTTTTTGGCCACACCCTGGTTGACCTCACAGAATTCCAAGACTTTATCCCCAATGTAGATACCTACAGCCAACGTCAGCTGGGCGGCATTTGGACACCCGGCATCTTGGCGGACGAGTTTATTTATACGCTTTAGGCAGACATAGGGTGTCCATTTTGGTTAGCCCAGGACCCAATCCAAAATCTAAAATCCCCAATCCAAAATCTCCCCTTTTCCCTTTCCCCTTCGCCTTTGCCCGTTCCGCAATTACAATTAAAGACTAAGCACTTAAACAGGTCTCTATGGCCTCCGAACAGCGTCTAACCCTTTCTATGAATAGCCTGGTCACGGTGATTTTGGCCGTTCCTTTGCTGCTGCTGCTTTGGCAACTGAGGAGTCTGCTGCTGCTGGTGATGATTTCAATCGTGCTGGCGGCCTCGATTGCCCCCGTGGTTGACTGGGCCGAAAAATACCGGCTGCCCCGGTGGCTATCGGCGGTGCTGGTTTACCTCACCCTGATTGGGGTGCTGACTGGTGTGGGCCTATTGATTGGTCCAACCGTTTTTGAGCAGCTAGAGCGGCTGGTACGACAGGTCCCCATCTCACTGCGCAAGCTGATTGCTGAGGCTGAGATTTGGGTAGCCGCCCTCAGTGACACTCGCCCCGAACTGGCTACTGAGATTTTTAATCAGGTGATTGACGTTCAAAGCATTATTAGTTGGAGCATTCGATCCAGCCAAAAGCTATTAGTGCGTTCCTATGGCCTCACAACAGGCATTTTGGGTGGTTTTTTTAGCCTGATTTTGGCGGTGTTTTTGTCGGGTTACATGCTGGCCGATAGTCGCACCTTGGTCAAAAACTTTACCCGACTGCTGCCTGAGCCCTGGGACGCTCGGATGGCGGATCAAGTAGCCCCGGTTAGCCAGCGCATCGGCGGCTACATTCGGGGGCGGCTGATCGTATCGGCGATTTTGGCGGTGGTAATCAGTGTGAGTCTGGGCTTTATCGGCATGCAGGATTTTGCCTTGGGTTTGGGTGCGATCGCAGGCGTTACCAACCTGATTCCCTTTCTCGGGCCGATTCTCGGCGCAATTCCGGCCCTGGTGGTGGCCGTCTCCCAGGGGGGGTGGACCTTCCTGTGGGTGCTGATCCTCTATGTGGTTATTCAAAATATTGAAACCTATATCCTGGACCCCCTATTGGTGGGATCATCGGTGGGGGTCCATCCCCTCTACCAGCTGCTAGCCGTGCTAGGGGGGACCCAAGTGCTGGGCATTATCGGCGCGTTGATTATCCCGCCCTGGGTAGCAGGCGGTGCGGTTGTCCTCGAAAACCTTTACCTGCGACCCAAGCTGTTGGCCGAGCGACAGCGCCGCCGTGAGGCAGTCCAGACCGAGCTAGCCCTGGCCCCTGCGGCTCTAGTAAGCGCCAACCCAGATACTTAAACCAGACACTTAACCCCTATACTTTGGGCAGCTAAAGACTGATCCTTGAAAAGGTGAGGTGGTGAGGCAAGCTTATTCACCCCTTCACCCCTTCACCAGCGCAGCGCACTCACCAGCGCAGCGCACTCACCCCCCAAAAAGTCCACCGCATAAGTCATCGGCAGTACAAATATAAATACAAGATAAAGCTATCCCCCCTCATCCTGAAACTTAAACAAGATTGCTGACAAAAGATAAGGTTTTCTTAGATTCCAGAGTAATTTGGATGGGGTTTAACCACTGGGTACCTTTCAGATTTCCAAATCGGTTGGTTACTCTAGGGGATGTGTATCTAAACCTATTATTTTTACATGTAGTTAGGAGATTAATAAAGCACTATGGAACATCGTGGCGTTACTGTTTGGTTCACCGGTTTAAGCGGCTCTGGTAAATCGACCATTGCTCGGGCGCTTGAGGCAAAGCTGCGGGCCATGGGCACCAAACTCGAAGTGCTCGACGGCGATATCGTACGCACTAACCTGACCAAAGGTTTGGGCTTTAGCAAAGAAGACCGCGATGAAAACATTCGTCGGATTGGGTTTGTCTCCCACCTGCTCACCCGCAATGGTGTGATTGTGCTGGTTTCAGCGATTTCACCCTATCGCAATGTGCGCGACGAAGTGCGTGAGCGCATCGACGATTTTGTCGAAGTCTATGCCTATGCCCCCCTCGAAGTCTGCGAAGAGCGTGACGTGAAAGGATTGTATAAAAAGGCGCGCTCCGGTGAAATTGCCAACTTTACCGGTATCAGCGACCCCTATGAGGAGCCCCTCACCCCTGAGGTCACCTGTGAGACCCACAACTCCACCGTAGATGAGTGTGTTGACCAGATCCTCACTAAGCTAGAAGAGATGGGATACCTGCCTGCGGGCGTCTTGGCATAGGTTTATAGGATTTTAGGTGATAGGTTTTAGGGATAGGTATTGGGAGCTAGCTAGCTCCCAGTCGGTCTCAGCGTCTGATCTCCTGGCGCCTTGGCTGTAATGACGCATCGGGTTTTTGCCGATTTGCCTGTACTATCGTTCTCAAGCCTGGCCTCTTTGAGAGTGCTAGTCATTTCGATTTTTGGCTTGAGGGCAATCACCTCTTGTGTCATTACACCTGAAACCTAAAATCCAGACCGTGTGTTGAGGAATAACAATGTCCCTTGATTATCCTGACGATTTGCAATATACCGATAGCCACGAGTACGCCCGTGTCGATGAAGACGAAAAAATCGTCACCGTTGGTATCAGCGCCTTTGCGGTTGATCAGCTAGGCGATGTGGTTTTTCTAGAGCTGCCCGAACTGGGCGATAACGTTGAAAAGGGTGAAACCTTTGGTACTATCGAGTCGGTCAAGGCAGTGGAAGATCTCAAGTCACCAGTGTCTGGTGAAGTATTAGAGCGCAACGACCAGCTGCTCGATGCCCCCGAGCAAATTGCGGATGACCCCTACAATGACGGCTGGCTGATTCGTATTAAGGCAGACGACATGTCAGAGCTCGACGACTATATGACTGCCGAAGAATATAGCGAGCAGGTTGAAGGTTAACTCCAACAGATTTGTCCCAGTTTGCTTCAAAAAATACGACAAAGGTTAGCAATCTATTACAAAATGAAATAATTGCTCTAAACCATCGCGACTTGCTGATGGTTTTTTACTCTTTGGCGATCTCGAACTAAGTGGAGTTTTCAATGTCCTACGATCAGCATCCTGATGAGGTGAATGTGATGTCTACACTGGCTGCTTCAATCCCGATGACTTCCGTGGGGACAACTCAGTTGAGCTGGTCAGATGAGCTTGCCATTGAGCATGATTTTCCACAGCGGCACATCGGACCAACCTCTGAGAGCATTCAGACCATGCTCTCAACCCTGGGGTTTGAGTCCCTGGCAGCGCTGATCGCGGCGGCAGTCCCGGCGGGGATTCGGCTACAGCAGCCGTTATCGGTGGGGGCGGGCATGAGCGAATATGAGGCCTTGGGTAGTTTGCGGGCGATCGCAACTCAAAACCAGGTGTTTAAAAGCTACATTGGCCTGGGTTACCACAGCTGCATTACCCCTCCGGTCATCCAGCGCAATATTTTAGAAAATCCAGGTTGGTACACCCAATACACCCCTTACCAGCCCGAAATTGCCCAGGGACGATTGGAAGCGCTACTCAACTTTCAAACCCTGGTGAGCGACCTGACCGGGTTGGAGATTGCCAATGCGTCGCTGCTCGACGAAGGCACCGCTGCGGCTGAGGCGATGTCGATGAGTTGGGGCGTGTGCAAAAACAAGGCCGCCAAGGCCGCAAAAACGTTTTGGGTCTCGAGCGAGTGCCACCCCCAAACTATTGAAGTGATCAAAACCCGAGCCCTACCGCTGGGCATTGAAGTCAGGGTCGGCGACCATCGTAAATTTGCCTTTGATCAACCCGTATTTGGTGTGCTGCTCCAGTATCCCGCCAGTGACGGCGCGATTTATGACTATACAGACTTTATTGCCCAGGCCCAGGCAGGGGGCGCTTTGGTGACGGTCGCTGCCGACCTGCTTAGCCTGACCTTGCTCAAGGCCCCCGGTGAATTTGGCGCAGACATTGCCGTGGGCAATACCCAGCGCTTTGGCGTGCCCCTGGGCTACGGTGGCCCCCATGCTGCGTACTTTGCCACCAAGCTTGACTACGCCCGTAAGCTGCCGGGGCGATTAGTCGGGGTGTCTAAAGATGTCAAAGGTAAGCCAGCCCTGCGGTTAGCGCTACAAACCCGTGAGCAGCATATCCGCCGTGACTCAGCCACCAGTAATATCTGCACGGCCCAGGTGCTGCTGGCGATTATGGCCAGTACCTATGCGGTTTACCATGGTCCCCGAGGGCTCCAGCGCATCGCGATGCGCATCCATCGACTGGCGGTGGTGCTCTCTGAAGGGTTGTCTAAGCTGGGGTTCACCGTCAGTGAGACACCCTTTTTTGACACCGTGCGGGTCGAGGTCGGGGATCAGGGGCAGGCGATTTGCGATCGCGCCCTCACCCGACAGGTCAACCTGCGCCGCATCGACCCAGACACCCTGGGCATCGCCCTGGATGAGACGGTCACCCCCGAGTCGATCACCGAGCTGCTCGAAATCTTTGCCGGTTCAGATCGCCTGCCGGGACTCGACCAGCTCAAATCGGCGTCGATTATCCCGACAGGGTTGCAGCGGACCTCTGACTATCTAACCCACCCGGTCTTTAATCAGTACCATTCTGAAACCGAGCTGCTGCGCTACCTGTATTCTCTCCAGATGAAGGATCTGTCCCTGGCCTCAGCCATGATCCCATTGGGGTCTTGCACGATGAAACTGAATGCCACCGCTGAGATGGTACCTGTCACCTGGCATGAGTTTGGGCAGATCCACCCCTTTGCCCCCCTGCCCCAGACTAAAGGCTATCGCCACCTGTTTGAGCAATTAGAGCGCTGGCTGTCAGAAATTACCGGATTCGCCGGGATTTCTCTGCAGCCCAATGCTGGCTCCCAGGGAGAATACGCCGGGCTATTGGTGATTCGTCAGTATCATCAGTCCCGGGATGAGGGCCATCGAAATATTTGCTTGATTCCCCAATCGGCCCACGGCACCAACCCCGCCAGTGCGGTGATGGCTGGGATGAAGGTGGTGGCCGTCAAATGTGATGACGACGGCAACATCGACGTGGCTGACCTACAAGCCAAGGCTGAAAAACACGGCGATAATTTAGCCGCCCTGATGGTGACCTATCCCTCTACCCACGGCGTTTTTGAAGAATCAATTCGCACCGTCTGCGAGACGATCCACCAGCACGGTGGCCAGGTTTATATGGATGGGGCCAACATGAATGCCCAGGTGGGCCTATGCCGCCCGGCAGACTTTGGCGCAGATGTATGCCATCTGAACCTGCACAAAACCTTCTGTATCCCCCACGGCGGTGGTGGCCCTGGCGTAGGTCCAATTGGGGTTCAGGCCCACCTGGCTGCTTTCTTGCCAGGCCATGGCCTGATTCCTAGCCTGGGTACAGAACAGTCCATCCCTGCGGTCTCGGCGGCCCCCTGGGGCAGTGCCAGCATTCTGCCGATCTCCTGGATGTATATTCAAATGATGGGGGCGGCGGGACTCAAGCAAGCGACGGAGGTGGCAATTCTCAATGCCAACTACATCGCCAAGCGGCTGGAGGGCCACTACTCAATCCTCTACAAGGGCGAGAGCGGGCTGGTCGCCCACGAGTGCATCGTGGACCTGCGAGAATTTAAGAAATCTGCCGGGGTCGGCGTAGACGACATCGCCAAGCGGCTCATTGACTATGGGTTTCACCCGCCCACCATGTCCTGGCCAGTGGCGGGCACCATCATGGTGGAGCCCACCGAGAGCGAATCCCTGGCTGAGCTAGACCGTTTCTGCGATGCCATGATCGCCATTCGCGACGAAATTCGCCAAATTGAAACGGGTGAGGTCTCCCAAACCTCGAACCTGCTGACCCAGGCTCCCCACACGGCGGCTGATTTGGCAACTGAGCACTGGGACCGGCCTTATTCTCGGGAGCAGGCCGTTTATCCGACCCAGTGGACCCGCGATCGCAAATTCTGGCCCGCCGTGAATCGGATCGATCAGGCCTATGGCGATCGCAACCTGATGTGTTCTTGTTTGCCGATGGACGCTTACGAGTAATCCCGCGTTGTTTTTGTGTGATCGCTGGTGAGAAAAAGATGGGGAAGATAGGGGAGATGAGGAAGGTAGAGGGTAGAGAGAATTGGGTAGAGGGTAGAGAGAATTGGGTAGAGGATGGGGAAGGTAGAGGGTAGAGAGTAGAGGGTAGAGCGAGAAGAAACTCCCAATCATTACTGATTCTCTTTTCCCCCTTTCGCCCTATAGCCCTACGGGCATGGCTGACGCTAGCGCCCTTCGCCCACTACCCACCACCCACCACCCACCACCCACTACCTTCCCCCCCCCCCATCTCCCTCACCTTCGCCTCAACCATCCCTAATGCACCTCCGATCCCTCTCTCTTGTACTCCCCGCCCTCCTCACCCTCCTGCCTATGCCCACTAACGCCCAGGTGACCTGGCAAAACCCGCCTGAGCCGATTGCCTCAATGCTAGATGCTGAACGGCTACCGGCAGTTTCACTTTCCCCTGATAATCGCTGGATGGTGGAGCTTGAGCGACCGTCGCTGCCGCCGATTGAGCAGCTATCAGAGCCGGTGGTTGCGATCGCAGGCATCAAAATCAATCCAGAGACGTGGGGGCCTGCCCGCGAGTCGGCTTACCACGGCATCAGCATTCGCGCTCGCGGGGAAGACACCGTCACACCCGTGGTACTGCCTCCGGAGGCGCGGATTCGTAACCTGCGCTGGTCGTTTGACAATCGGCGGCTGGCCTTTACCCTGACCCAGGCAGACGGAGTAGAGCTGTGGGTGTTGGATGTCGAGCAGGCCAAGGCCCAGCCACTGACCGGGCCGGTCATGAGCGCAGTCTATGGCAACCCCTGCCATTGGTTACCCGGAGATCAGGGGCTGATTTGCAAAATGCGTCCTGATGACTTAGAGGCTCCCCCCGAAGCGCCGATGGTGCCCACGGGACCGATTATTTCTGCCAACGAGGGTCGGGTGGCCCCGGCTCGTACCTACACAAATCTGCTCCAAAATGCCCACGACGAAGCGCTGTTTGAGCACTATTTCAGTGCCCAGGTGGTCCATGTCAGTCTGGACGGGACGATCACGCCGATGACGTCAACCGCTTTAGTTCGCAATGTGGTGCCCTCCCCTGACGGGCAGTGGCTACTGTATTCCACCATCCACCGTCCTTTTTCCTATCAGGTGCCGTTAGGGCGATTCCCGGTCCGCTATGAAGTCCTCGACCGCGCAGGACAGGTGGTTTATGAAGTGGCTGATTTGCCCCTCGCGGAGGAGATCCCCGTTGCCTTTGATTCGGTGCGCACAGGCAGGCGCAGTATTAGCTGGCGGCATGATCACTCCGCCACACTCTACTGGGCTGAAGCGCTAGATGGCGGCGACTCTCGCCAGCCCGCCGAGTTTCGCGATGCAGTATATACCTTGCCAGCGCCCTTCGAGGACACGCCCCAGGAGCTATGGCGTTCGACCCTCCGATTTCGAGGGGTGACCTGGGGTCACGAAAATTTGGCCCTGGTGAATGAAGCCTGGTACGACACCCGCCAGGTACGCAGCTGGCAAATTGATCCTGCCGAGCCTCAGACGGCTCCTGTGCTGGTCGAAGAGCGAGACTTTCAAGATGCCTATGCGAATCCGGGTGCCCCTGTGACGGTCCCAGGGCCTTATGGTTGGTCAACCCTCTTGCTGAGCCCTGGGGGTGACAGTATTTATCGCAACGGCGGTGGGGCTTCCCCCGATGGCGTTTATCCGTTTCTTGATCGGTTCACGCTAGCCACGGGGGAGACCGATCGGCTCTGGCAGGCTGAGGGGAATCAGTTTGCCAGGGTGCAGCGTCTGCTGGATCCAGCCGCGACGCAGGTGATTATTCGTCAGCAGTCTCCGACGGCTCCCCCCAACTACCACCAGATTGATCTTAGTAACCGCGACAGCACAGCCCTGACCGAATTTAGCGATCCCCTCGCCTGGTACGCGAATGTCCACAAAGAGGTGGTGCGCTACCCCCGCGCTGATGGGGTAATGCTAAATGCAACCCTGTATCTGCCCCCCGGCTATGATGCCGCCCAAGATGGGCCGCTGCCGACATTGCTTTGGGCTTATCCCCAAGAGTTTCGAGATGCCGAAGTGGCCAGCCAGGTGACGCGATCTGAGTACACCTTTACCCGACCCAGCGGCTCCTCGGTGCTGTTTTTGCTCACCCAGGGCTACGCGGTCTTGTCAGGGCCGACGATGCCAATTATTGGGGAAGGGGAGGCTGAGCCTAACGATACTTATATTGAGCAGCTGGTCGCCAGTGCGGATGCAGCGGTGACCTATCTCGTCGATCGAGGGGTGGCGGATTGCGATCGCATCGCCATCGGTGGCCACTCCTACGGGGCTTTTACCACCGCAAATCTGCTCGCCCACAGCGATCTATTTCGGGCTGGTATCGCCCGCAGTGGGGCCTATAACCGTAGTCTGACCCCCTTTGGCTTTCAGGGCGAACAACGCACCTTTTGGGAAGCGCCCGAGACCTACATTGCCATGTCGCCGTTTGTGGTGGCCGATCAGATCAAGGAGCCGCTGTTGCTGATCCATGGGGCTGATGATGATAATTCGGGAACCTACCCCGTACAAACCGAGCGACTGTTTGAGGCAATGCGTGGTTTGGGGGGCACCGTTCGCTATGTGTCATTGCCGAATGAGGGGCATGGGTATCGCTCTCGGGAGGCAGTGGGCCATGTACTGTGGGAAATGGTAGATTGGCTCGATCGCCATGTTAAAGAC
>JBCCRZ010000025.1:0-21511 GCA_039200855.1 Cyanobacteria bacterium P01_D01_bin.44
ACCAAACGTCGGGTTAGGTAGCCAGAGTCAGCTGTCCGTAATGCGGTATCTACCAGGCCTTTACGGGCACCATAGGATGAAATGATATACTCTGTGACCGTCAAACCTTCACGGAAATTAGTTTTAATCGGCAGGTCAATAATTTCCCCCTGGGGGTTTGCCATTAGACCTCGCATACCCACCAGCTGACGCACCTGGGAGATATTACCGCGGGCCCCAGAAAAGGCCATCATATAGACGGAGTTGAGAGGGTTATTGATCTTAAAATTTCGTACCACCTCATTTTTGAGCTCTTCACTGGTACCATTCCAGGTGTCAATCACTTTCTGGAAACGCTCAACTTCAGTGATTTCGCCTCGGGTATAGCGTTCTTCGGTGGTCCGAATATCTTCTTCAGCAGATTCTAAGAGGGCCCGCTTACTGGGGGGTACTTGCAAATCTTCAACACTAATCGAAACCCCTGCTCGGGTTGCGTACCTGAAGCCGAGATCCTTAATCTCATCGGCCAGGTGGGCTGTACGAGCAGTCCCATAACTGGCAAATGACCAGGAAATCAATTTTTTGAGCTGTTTTTTGTCAATCGTTCGATTGCGAAAGATGACGGGTGTAGACTTGTCGAGGCCTTGGTCTGCCATGCTGATTCTCGTCCCTAAACGGTGATTAGTGAAGTGATAGTTGGTCTGCCGTGGTAATGCTAGCTTGCCAAAGCTTTGTGGACAGCCTGGTTGTAGATAATGCGCCCTGGCGTTGTATCAACATATTGGGAGAGTAAAACCCCCTCAGCATCTTCGCGAACCCGCCTAAATTTATAGAGCTTGGTCACGGTACCATCGTCATTTTTGTTGACCTCCACCGGCTCATGGTCAGCCTCATCGGACTCAACCGGGCCATCAAAGCGTAGCCAAACATGGGCGTGTAAATCGACAATCCCATGTTCATAGGCAATCACCGCATCTTCCATGTTGGCAAAGTATTGCCCGGCTCCCTTTTGTTCATAAGGGTTTTCGGCAGTCAGATAGTAACAGCCCAGCACCATGTCCTGACTAGGGGTGATGATGGGTCGCCCTGTGGCCGGTGACAGCACGTTATTTGAAGCGAGCATCAGCAACCGCGCCTCTGCCTGGGATTCGAGGGAAAGGGGCACGTGAACAGCCATCTGGTCACCATCGAAGTCTGCGTTAAATGCCGGGCAGACCAGCGGATGCAGCTGAATCGCGCGACCTTCTACCAGGATCGGCTCAAAGGCTTGGATTCCCAGTCGGTGTAGGGTGGGTGCGCGGTTGAGCATGACCGGGTGGCTCTCAATCACCTCTTCGAGCACCTCCCAAACGCTGGGATCATTTCGCTGGATGAGCTTTTTAGCGGCTTTGATGTTGTTGACCAGCCCCTGACGAATCAGCCGATGAATCACAAACGGCTGGAATAGCTCGATGCCCATCTCTCGAGGCAACCCGCACTGGTGAATCTTGAGTTTAGGCCCCACCACAATGACGGAACGCCCCGAGTAATCAACCCGCTTGCCCAATAGGTTTTGTCGAAAACGCCCCTGCTTACCCTCAATGATGTCAGAGAGGGACTTAAGCGGTCGGTTATTGGCCCCCACCACGGTGCGCCCGCGTCGTCCGTTATCAATCAGGGCATCAACGGCCTCCTGTAGCATCCGTTTCTCGTTACGGACGATAATCTCGGGAGCCAAAATCTCTTGCAGGCGTGCCAGACGGTTATTGCGGTTGATCACGCGACGATAGAGATCGTTCAGGTCTGAGGTGGCAAACCGCCCCCCGTCAAGCTGCACCATCGGACGCAAATCCGGCGGGATCACCGGAATCACATCTAACACCATCCAATCTGGTTTAGATCCGGTGGCAATAAAGTTATCGATCACCCTCAAACGCTTAATTAGCTTGGCCCGTTTCTGGCCTTTAGCAGTGGCGATGTCTTCTCTGAGTTTTTCGGCGACGGCTTCAAGCTCCAGATCTTGCAGGAGTTGCTGCAGGGCTTCTGCTCCGATGCCAACCTCAATACCGACCAGGTTAGAGTCTTCATCGTAGAGCTGGTCTTCGATTTCAATCCACTGGTCTTCGCTCAGCAGCTGCTTATAGCTGAGGCTATCGGCATTGCCCGGATCGAGGACAACATAGGCATTAAAGTAAACGATTTGCTCGACATCGCGCAGCGGCATATCTAGCAAAATTGCAATGTAGCTAGGGATGCCCTTTAGATACCACACATGGGCAACCGGGGCCGCCAACTTGATGTATCCCATACGATGACGTCGGACTCGAGATTCGGTGACCTCAACGCCACAGCGCTCACAGACAATCCCCCGGTGCCGAACACGCTTATATTTACCGCAGTGACACTCCCAATCTTTAGCAGGGCCAAAGATACGCTCACAAAATAAGCCATCCATCTCTGGCTTGAGCGTCCTGTAGTTAATGGTCTCAGGCTTGGTGACTTCACCCACAAGCATGCCATTGGGCAAGGTTCGTTCGCCCCACTGGCGAATCCGCTCAGGGGAGGCCAAACCAATCTTGACGTAGTCAAACCGCTGTTCTAACTTCGGCATTCTGTTTTGATTCCTTCTATCACGCGCTGCACTGTAGTTTTGGAAGTGTAGTTTTGGAAGTGTGGTTTTGGAAGTGTACGGGGGGTGAGACACCCAAAACCCTTAAGGGTTTTGGGTGTCTCAGTTGGAGCAGACACTATTCCTCGGCGACGGGTTCTGCGGGTGCGGGGGCCGACGCGGGGGCAGGGGCTGGCTCCTCCCGGGCAATCGATTCATAGGTCGGTCTTGAGGGTGTCCGCCGGTTGGTTGGGTCTGACATCAAATCAACCTCCAGATCGCGGCTGGTCCCGTCTTCCTGGATTTCAAGCTTATGCACAGCGATATCCAGACAAAGCGACTGTAGCTCTCGCATCAACACCTTGAAAGACTCTGGTGTGCCTGGACGGGGAATGGCTTTGCCCTTAACGATGGCATTAAGCGCCTCGTTGCGTCCCTGCATATCGTCAGATTTGACGGTCAGTAACTCCTGCAAAGTGTAGGCTGCGCCAAATGCCTCCAGGGCCCAGACCTCCATTTCTCCGAATCGCTGCCCCCCTTGCTGAGCCTTGCCGCCGAGGGGTTGCTGGGTAACCAGCGAATATGGGCCAGTGGAACGGGCGTGGATTTTATCGTCTACCAGATGCACCAGCTTCAGCATGTAGGCTTTACCGACAGTCACGGCTCGGTCAAAGGCCTCTCCTGTGCGCCCGTCATACAGCTGAATTTTACCTGGGTCCTCGGGATTAAAGACCCAGGGATGACCTGTGGCATGAGCCGCCTCTTGCATTTTTCCGTGGGTGGTGTTCTTCGAAGCCTCTTCACCGTACATCTCATCGAAAGGCGTCACCTTAAAGCGAGCGTTGAGGTTTTCACCCGCCCAGCCCAACAGACATTCAAATACCTGCCCCACGTTCATTCGAGAGGGCACCCCCAGGGGATTGAGCACAATATCAATCGGGGTGCCGTCAGGCAGATAGGGCATGTCTTCGATGGGTAAAATCCGGGAAATGATCCCCTTGTTGCCATGGCGACCAGCCATCTTGTCACCCACCTGGATTTTGCGCTTTTGGGCAACATAGACACGCACGACCATATTGGCCCCGGGTGGCAGCTCATCGCCCTGCTCACGGGTAAAAACGCGCACATCAACGACGCGGCCTTTTTCACCGTTGGGTACCCTGAGTGAGTTATCCCTAACATCGCGGGCTTTTTCGCCAAAAATAGCGCGCAGTAGCTTTTCTTCGGGAGGCTGGTCAGATTCCCCTTTAGGGGTCACTTTGCCGACCAGGATATCGCCCGACTCTACCCAGGCCCCGATGCGGATAATACCAGTTTCATCAAGCTGGCGCAGGGCGTCTTCCCCGACATTGGGAATTTCTCGAGTAATTTCTTCGGGACCTAACTTGGTTTGACGGGCCTCGATTTCATACTTCTCAATGTGAATCGAGGTGTAGACATCGTCATAAACCAGACGCTCGCTAATCAAGATAGCGTCTTCATAGTTGTAGCCTTCCCAAGGCATGTAGGTGATCAGCACATTCTGACCCAGGGCAATTTCGCCCCCTTCGGTGGCAGAGCCATCAGCCAGGACTTGCCCCGCAACTACTTTGTCGCCTTCAAAGACGAGGGGGCGCTGATTGAGGCAGGTATCTTGGTTGGAGCGCTGATACTTTTGCAGCTCATAGGCATACTCCTGCCCGGTGTTTGCCCGCACTCGAATGTTTTTGGCGTCTACATAGGAGACTTCACCATCGGCATCACTGACAATCACCATGCCCGAGTCACGGGCAGCTTGGGCTTCTAGGCCGGTGCCCACCAGAGGACGCTCCGGACGCAGCAGGGGGACTGCCTGCCGCTGCATGTTGGAGCCCATCAACGCTCGGTTAGCGTCGTCGTGCTCCAGGAAAGGAATCAGCGAGGTGGCAACTGAGATAATTTGAACAGGGGACACCGCAACATAGTCAACTTCACTGGGGGCGGTGGTGATGAAATCTTGACGATAGCGCACTGGCACTGACTCACCTAGAATGTTGAAGTCTTTGTCAATAGGCACATCCCCAGGGGCAACCCGAAAATCATCTTCTTCGTCTGCGGTCATGTAGACAGAGGGTAAGTCTTTGCGGACCTGGCCATTTTCGACCCGGAAGAAGGGGGTTTCGATAAAGCCAAAGTCGTTAACTCGAGCGTGGGTCGCCAAAGAGCCAATGAGACCGGCGTTGGGGCCTTCTGGCGTTTCGATTGGGCAAATTCGACCATGATGGGAGGGGTGAATATCCCGTACGGCAAAACCTGCCCGTTCACGGGTGAGACCGCCGGGCCCAAGGGCGCTGATGCGGCGCTTATGGGTCAGCTCCGCCAGCGGGTTAGTTTGGTCCATAAACTGGGACAGCTGGCTAGAGCCAAAGAATTCTTTGATGGCAGCGACCAGTGGCTTAGGGTTGACCAGGGAAGCAGGGGTCAACGACTCAGAGTCGGACACGGTCATCCGCTCACGGATGATCCTCTCTAGGCGGTTAAGCCCGACCCGCACCTGATTTTGCAGCAGCTCGCCCACTGATCGCACCCGACGATTACCGAGGTGGTCAATGTCGTCAATGTTGCCAATATCAAACTCAAGGTTAATCAGGTAATCGATCGCAGACAAAATATCCTGTGGTGTCAGCACTCGGACCGCGTCTGGGATATTGAGCCGTAACTTACGATTAATTTTGTGACGCCCGACCCGGCCCAGGTCGTAGCGTTTGGGATCAAAGAAGCGAGAATCAAGCAGCTGTTGTCCCCCAGAAACCGTGGGTGGCTCGCCCGGGCGTAGCTTTCGATAGAGCTCAAGCAGGGCTTCTTCTTCGCTAAACTGGCCTTCCTTTTCAATGGTTTTTTGGAAGTACTCAGGGTGACGCATGGCGTCAAAAATTTCGCCATCGGTGAGCCCCAGGGCTTTTAGCAGGACCTGAGCAGATAGTTTCCGGGTCTTGTCAATGCGAACCCAAACTAGATCGTTTTTATCAGTTTCAAATTTTAACCAGGCCCCTCGATTGGGAATCAAGTTGGCATTGTAGGTACGACGCCCGTGTTTATCGGTCTCAGACTTGTAGTAGACGCCAGGGCTGCGAACGATTTGATTGACAATCACACGCTCGGCACCGTTGATAATGAAGGTGCCTCGGTCCGTCATCAAGGGCAAATCACCAATGAAGACTTCTTGCTCTTTAATATCCCCGGTTTCTTTGTTAATCAAGCGGGTTGGGACGTACATTTGTACTGAATAGGTACTATCCCGACGTTTGGCCTCATCAACCATGTATTTGGGGCTTTTAAGCTTGTAATCTTTGCCCAAAAAGTGTAGTTCGAGCTTGCCGGTGTAATCGGTAATGGGTGAAAAACTTTCGAGTTCTTCGATCAGTCCGGATTGTAAAAACCAGCGAAAGCTCGATCGCTGAATCTCAACAAGGTCGGGCAGGACAAAGGACGGTTGGGAATAGGTCTGGTCAGTCATGCGTCTCCTCAAATAGGTCGCGCGGCGGTACAAAGATTGCTGAATAATGGCTTGAACAAACGGGCAACTAGGCGCACTTAGGGTCAAGGGTCAGCAAACAGAACAAGCGTCTTGGCAAACAGGGCAAGGCGCTTAGCAAAACTTATTTAATTGTGGGTTCGAACAAGGATGCCATGGTGAAACCGGCTCTAGGGAGAGGCGTTTCGAGTCTCAGTCAAAAAAACAGGTCAAAAAGGCAAATTTAATTAAGCTCAGTGAATGTCTACGGATTAAATAGGGGATTGTAAAAATGAACTTTTGTCAAGAATGGCCTTTATGCATGAACAAACGGCCTGGGGTAAAAAGCTGCCCCCGAATCAACAGCTCTGGCTTGAAGCCTCTCACCTGCCTTGCTCAACCGAAACAGACGCTGGGCGTTAGCCGTGGTCTGAGTGGCAAAGTCTGCAAGGGGGACGCCTCTTAGCTCAGCAACATATTCGGCTACATGTTTCACAAAAGCGGGCTGGTTGCGACCCACCTTACGCTTCGGAACCGGTGCCAAAAAAGGGCAATCGGTTTCAACTAAGATGCGATCGCACGGCACCATTTGAGCAGACGCCTTGACCTGAGTCGCATTTTTAAAGGTCACGATGCCGCTAAAGCTGATGTAAAAGCCCAGATCAAGGAACCGTTGAGTTTCCTCCGGTGAGCCTGTCCAGCAATGCATCACACCGGATACCGGACCCTGGCCTTGCCAGAATTGCTCCAGAACAGCACACATCTCATCTGCCGCATCCCGGCAGTGGATGATCACAGGTAGCCCCAGAGATTGAGCAATCGATAACTGTGATTGAAAAGCAATCATCTGCTGTGCCCGGTCCTCGGCCTTAAAAAAATCCAGACCGGTTTCCCCAATGGCCACCACCCGAGAATCGGATGATGCCAAAGCCTGAATGCGCTCAGGTAGAGCAGGACCCCATTTGTCCATATCGAGGGGATGTAACCCCACCGCTAAAAACACCTCAGGATAACGATCAGCGATGGACTGCATTGCCGAAAACTCGTTCGGTTCTACACACGAATGAACCAGATGAGTCACACCCGCCTGCCGCCAAGCCTGTGCTACCTCATCCAGGTCACCCTGAAAAGTTTCAAAGTTGAGATGGACGTGAGTATCGATTAGTTGCATGAAATCGAGCCTGGAGCCTCATAGGTGAGATTTGCCGTCGGATTAAGCCGAGCGACGCCTTCTAAGAAGCTGACTGCTCTTGGTGTTTGAGGGCTTTGGCAAGCCTTGACTTGCGACGGGCACCCGCGTTGCGATGTAAAACACCGCGACCGACAGCTTTGTCGATCTTGCTGTAGACCTGAGCCATGCTCTCATCCACAGCTTTTTTATTGACCTCAGAGGGATCGGCTGAATATTCATCAAGGGCGGTGAAGTAACGCTTGGTTAACGTTTTCACAGCGGATTTGTACGATTTGTTGCGTAAACGGTTTCGTTCTGCAATCTCAATGCGCTTAATCGCAGATTTGATATTTGCCACGGCCTGCTCAGACTACTAAAATGATTACCGGATAAATAATCATAACACTAAATTGCAATTAAATTGCAAGTGGTCGGGATGTCTTCCTGGGAAAATCCACGCTAAGCTTATAGCTAGGCTGAGCTGAGCTAGGTAAAGCTGGACAACAGCGTCCAGTCCTTGCCCAAGATTTAGATGCCATTTCCTTATTGCTTCTTCACGCCGTAATGCTGCGAATTCTGTATCAGCTAAGCGATGCTAGGGCCGAACTAAAGCGCATTTGCGATCGCATCCACGATGACCAGGTGCTCAACAAAGAGGCCACGGTTCGAGAAATTATTCAAGCTGTCAAACGGCAAGGCGATCAGGCTCTACTGCGCTACACAGCTGAGTTTGACCAAGTTGAGCTGACTGCTGAGGCCCTCCGAATCAGCGGGGCCGACCTCGACGCCGCTTATCAGCAAGTCTCCAAAGAGCTGCTGGATGCGATTCGACTGGCCTGTCAAAACATTGAGGCATTCCATCGTCAGCGACTGCCCAAAAACTGGGTCGACTTTGGCGAAGAGGGGGTTGTCCTCGGCAAGCGTTACACCCCTGTGGACCGGGCCGGTATCTATGTGCCCGGCGGTCGAGCTGCCTACCCTAGCACCGTCATGATGAATGCGATCCCGGCGCGGGTCGCTGGCGTCTCTCGAATTGTGATGGTGACTC
Organism: Cyanobacteria bacterium P01_D01_bin.44; assembly: GCA_039200855.1. Classification (GTDB taxonomy): domain Bacteria; phylum Cyanobacteriota; class Cyanobacteriia; order Phormidesmidales; family Phormidesmidaceae; genus SIO4C1. The sequence goes on from JBCCRZ010000025.1 coordinate 8,258, forward strand.
CACCGGGCCAGGGCGGCAGGCTTAATCCAGCAGTGTTGGTGGCCGCCCAAGAGTCTGGCGTCACTGAAATTTATCAGGTGGGCGGAGCCCAGGCCATCGCCGCTCTGGCCTTTGGCACCGCAACTATTCCCCCGGTGGATATCATTACTGGCCCCGGCAACATTTACGTCACCCTGGCTAAAAAGTTGGTTTATGGGACTGTGGGGATTGATTCTCTGGCAGGCCCCTCAGAGGTCCTGATTATTGCAGATAAGACAGCTAACCCAACCCATGTGGCCGCCGATCTACTGGCTCAGGCTGAGCATGACCCGCTGGCTGCCGCTATCTTGATCACCCCTGACAGTCAGCTTGCCGAGAAAGTGGTTAGCGAAGTCTCACACCAGCTCGAAAATCATCCTCGCCAAACCCTGACAGAAAAAGCCATTGCCCATTACGGCGTAGCCATTGTAGTGAGCTCCCTTGAAGAAGCAGCGACGCTATCTAATCAGTTTGCCCCAGAGCACCTGGAGTTAGAAGTAGCCGATCCATGGACACTGTTGGAGCATATTCGCCATGCCGGGGCGATTTTTCTGGGGCACGCCACTCCAGAAGCCGTGGGCGATTATCTAGCTGGGCCAAATCATACCTTACCCACCTCAGGCGCAGCGCGCTATGCCTCTCCCCTTAGCACTGAGACCTTTATCAAACACTCCAGTCTGATCCATTATTCCGGCGCAGCGCTTCACAAAGTTGCCGGGGCGATTGACTCCCTGACCAGGGCAGAAGGGCTACCGTCCCACGGTGATTCAGTTCGACTGAGAACATCCGGCAATAGCAGCCGGTTCAATAATGGTCAGGAAAAGTCAGCGGGTGAATTGGGCGATAAATAAAGCTTAGAACCCAGCAAACACCAGTGGCCAGCAGACCTCGCCTAACCCTTAGACCCCCGCAGTCTGAGGGTGGGTGGATTGGCGCTTGAGAAACCATCGCAGCCTCAGCAATCCGGCTGTCTGGCTCAGATTGATCGGCAGGGTTGAGATCCCTTCAATGCGAGACTGAACCCAGCCATCCCCCCAGTGCCATTCATGGAAACCGTCAATGCTGCCATGAAGCAAGAACCGAATGCTGTAGGGAGTCACGACCTCCACCGTGTGGTGCAATGTAATGGGGCCAAGGTGGCTGTCAAAGGTCTGCCCAACGGTCAACGCCCCTGTGAAATCTCCCGAAAGCTGCTGTGGCCAGAGCCACTGCTTGAGTTGGTCTGGCAACGTGAGGCTATTTTGAACGGTATCGGCGGTGGCATCCACTTCGATGCGTAGATTGCTCTGTTGATAGGGACCAAACATGTATTTACGATGACTTCCTAGCTTGGGTTGATGCCGTGAGCTTTACGTCTTTTGAAACTGACCAAATTGAAGCTCGTATACGGTATCTTCTTTTTCTGTCTCAATCTTAAGATCAGAGCGAGGATAGGCCACACACAAAAGGGCAAACCCTTGTTCTTGCAGCTCTTTACTCACGCCCATACCATCTTCTTGACTGACGCTTCCCTGGGTCACTAGGGCAGCACAGGTCGTACACACCCCGGCACCACAAGACGTGGGCAGATCTAGACCGGCCTGCTGAGCTGCCGCTAAAACTGTTTGATTTTCGTCTACCGACAGGGTGTGAACACTCCCTTGATGATGAATTTCAACCGAATAAGTTGCCATCTTGATAAATCGTACTTTTCAAAAACAACTAGTGAGCCACGGCTAGTGAGCCACGGCTAGCCCTACGCCCCAGAATCCGTCGGAAAGGCCCGATCAAATTCATCCAGTAAATCATCCATCTCTTCGATCGCCTGATTGACATCAATGCGAAGAGTGCCAAGGTTAGGCTGATCTAGCAAGCGGACCAGGGCCTCACGCTTTTCTCGGATTTGCTCAATGCGGTTGCGCAGTGTTTCGATTTCCATAAAATCTTTTAGTTCTATTGCGTCCTCTCTCTCTTCAGAATAAGCAAATTTAGGCCTTGAGGGCTAGGGGACCGAATTCGCCTTAGTATAAAAAAGCATTTGTATAACGTATTGAAAAGAGTCAAAGAGACGCCATGCTGCGCAAAATCCCCCTCGGTGCGACGCTACTGACAGTTGGTGGAGTGCTTACTGTCATTGGCTTTGCAGCTTATTTCAACGACCAAGCCACACTCAACCTGGTGGGATTTTTCTACGGTATCCCTATTTTGTTGGGGGGACTGGCCCTCAAGGCATCAGAGCTTGAACCCGTGCCTTTTTCAAAACCTACCAGCGAAGCCGTCTTAGCTCTGCGTGAAGAGCAAGCCACCCAAACCCAAACCCAGATCCGGCAGGATGTAACCCGGTATCGATATGGACAAGAAGCCCACCTGGATGATGCCCTTGAGCGCTTGGGGTTAAGTCCTAACGATGTGGAGCGGCCCGAATTAGCCCACATCCGCGAAGAAATGCGTGAAGGGGCTTATGCCCTGGTGTTAGAGTTTGACTCCCCTCGGATGCCCCTCGACAAATGGCAGGCAAAACAGCCTAAAATTCAAACTTTCTTTGGCCCTGGCATCCGAGCCGACATCGAGCAAACCAATGGGGATACGGTTGAGGTTGCGCTGATAGCTATCGTAGGAGGGTAAATTTTAGATTGGCGATTTTGGAGGATGAGCACGCGTTGTCAAAATATTTCATGCACTTCATCGATCTCTCCCGGAATCTCAATTACCCCAATCCAAAATCCAAAATCGCCTCTCCCAATCCAAAATCGCCAATCTAAAATCCAAAATCCACTTATTTCTCCAATCTGACCCCATACCATTGCCAGCTAATACCCGGCTCGACCTCAAACTCGCAGCTGGTATCGCGCAGGTGTTGAGCCTGGGCTGTGGGGATGTCAAATTTTTGCAGGTCCCGGGGCAGTCGCTCTTGCCGGGAAGCCAGCAGGGCTTGGAGCTTTTCGAGCAGCTCGGCGGGGGTCACAAATACCTCGTCATCGCCGGGAATTAAGAGTACGAACATCTCTTCGCTGTACAGTGTGGCATCTGACATCGTAAAGCTTCCTTGGGTTGAACTTTCTATTACGATAGCGGTCCCGGATTTGGATTCCGGTGATATTATGAAAAAAAGATTCACCGAAATTCCGACCGGCTTACCGGAGATTAAGTCTTAAAAACGAAATCTAACGATAAGTGGAGCGATTGAGAGGTTGGAATCTCGAGTCATTAAAATAAGATTTGCTATCTAATCCCCACACCATGGTTCAAGCTCCTATCAAACCGACCCAACCCCAAAAGCTCTCTAAGTTAGAGGGCATCAAAGAGCGTAGTCAGTTCTTGCTGGAGCCTGTTGCTACTGAGCTCAAGCAAGATACCAATCGCTTTACCGAAGAGGGTATTCAAATCCTTAAGTTTCACGGGTCTTACCAGCAAGACAATCGGGACAATCGGGTGAAGGGTCAAGAAAAGGACTACCAGTTCATGCTACGGACCCGTACACCGGCGGGTATTTTGCCTGCTGAGCTGTACCTGACTTTGGACGAGATCTCTGATAAGTATGGTAACCATACATTGAGAGCTACCACCCGCCAGGCCTTCCAACTCCATGGGATTCTCAAAAAAAATCTCAAGGCGACCATGGCCGCGATTATTCGAAGCATGGGCTCTACGCTTGGGGCCTGCGGGGATCTGAGCCGCAACGTGATGTCGCCCCCAGCCCCCTTTAAGACGCAACCCGAATATGTCTTAGCCCACGAGTATGCTAATCGGGTCGCCGATCTGCTAACGCCCCAGACCCCTGCTTACTATGAGATTTGGCTGGATGGGGAAAAAGCGATCACGGCGGAGGAACACCCCGATGTGATCGCTGCCCGCCAGCGCAATGGCAACGGCACAGTGGTCCATGACAGCGTTGAACCGATTTACGGTACTCACTACATGCCGCGCAAGTTTAAGTGTGCGGTCACGGTCCCTGGAGATAACTCAATTGATCTCTACACCCAAGATGTGACCCTGGTGGTGATCACCGACGATCGTGGCGAGCTGCAGGGCTTTGATGTACTGGCGGGGGGCGGCATGGGGCGCACCCACAACAAAGAAGAAACTTTTGCTCGCATTGCCGACCCAATTTGCTACGTCGATAAGGCCGATGTCTATGATCTAGTCAAAGCCATTGTCGCGACCCAGCGCGACTACGGCGACCGGGTCAATCGTCGCCACGCGCGGATGAAATACCTGATCCACGACTGGGGGGTGGATAAATTCCGTCGTCAGGTAGAGCAGTTTTTTGGCAAGCCGCTACAGCCCTTTAAGCCGCTGCCCGAGTGGAAATTTGAAGACTACCTGGGCTGGCACGAGCAGGGCGACGGCAAACTGTTTGTGGGGATTCACATTCGCAATGGCCGCATCTATGACGGAGAGCAGGACGGACGCCCCTTTAAGATTAAGGCAGCCCTCAAAGAGATTGCTGAACGTTACCGTCTGCCCATGCGTTTGACGAGTAACCAAAGCTTGCTGTTCACAGAAATCGAGCCCAAAGACAAAGCCGATATCCAAGCTATCTTTGATCACAATGGTGTCAAAACCAAGGACAATATTGACCCGCTGGAGCGCTATGCCATGGCGTGTCCGGCCCTGCCTACCTGCGGATTGGCAATTACTGAGTCGGAGCGGATTATCCCCAGCATCTTGGAGCGAGTGCGGGCTGTGCTCAGCAAGTTGGGGCTAAGAGACGAACATTTTGTGGTGCGGATGACAGGATGCCCCAACGGCTGTGCACGCCCCTACATGGCTGAGCTGGGCTTTGTTGGCAGCGCCCCCGGGAGCTATCAACTGTGGCTAGGAGGGTCGCCCAATCAAACGCGTCTGGCGCGGGCTTTTATCGACCGGATGAAGGAATCTGACCTGGAAGCTACCCTAGAGCCCCTGTTTGCCTTCTTTAAGCAAGATCGGCAGATCGGAGAAAGTTTTGGTGACTTTTGCGATCGCATCGGTTTCGACGCCCTACGCGAATTTTCGGCCACCTATACCCCCATCAAAAAAGTGGCTTCGGGGCGACGCAAGCACCGCATTGGGGTGGCGGGGGACACCTATCAGCAGCTCAAGGCCTACTCAGAAAAATCAGGGGTCTCGATGGCTAAGCTGACCGAGGATGCGATCGCGGCCTACTTGGCCCAGCAAGCCCAGCAGCAATAGCCCCATGACCGTTGTAACCCGTGAAGTTTAACAACCGCCCTAACCGCTGCCTCAATATCCAGGGGGAGGAATTGTGGATTAGCCGCAGTGTGACCGTGCTGCCGGTTATTCTGTTTGTCCAAGAGACAGACATCTATGTCCCACTCAACAAGCGGGGCACGGCGCTCCCCGATGAGGTTGGCAAGTGGGGGCTACCGGGGGGCTACCTTGACTATGACGAAACTGCAGGCGAAGCTGTGATTCGCGAAGTGTGGGAAGAGTTGGGGTTGAATATACTGGCCCTAAAAGAACAGCATCGACTGGAGGGCTGTTTAGAGCAACCCACTTACGTTTTTAGCGAACCCCGGCGGCGGCAAAATGTCACCCTGCGGTTCTCGCTTTTATTTTTTTTGAAAGACAATCTACCCGACCTGAGTCCTCAGGTCGGGCCAGATGAAGTGGAAGACGCCCGGTGGTTTGCCTTGGAAGACGCGCTGACCACCGAGCTAGCGTTTAAGCACCACGAAGTCATTCAGATATGCCTGGAGACTGACTTTAAGGGATATCTGTGACCTGTGCCCAGCGTAGGGGTCCTACGCCACGGTACCATTTTCAGGTTGGTGAATCCGGTCGGGAAGCACCCACAGTAAGACGGGCATCAACACAACCGCTGCCACACTGACAACCAATACAATTTCTAAACCGTCTAACAAAGAAGAACTCATCATTTTTTCGCCTCTAAACGAAGTGGTTGGTTATTTGAGGAAGAGGCGCGTTCCTTCAGGAGACCTTGCTGCAGTGAGTAGAAAGAACCCCATAGTAAGAACTCCTTACTTCCGCCTTCTATTCTGAAAACTGATGGATGGACTCTGATAACTCAATCTACAGAGGGCACCAATCAAATTCCTGAAAAAAGGTGAACGATATTTTCTGTATCAATTGTAACAACCTGACGAGTATCTTGCCCAGAAGGGTTTACGAAAGGTAATAGGCAAGATAAGTAGAGTCAATCAAACAGAAATCCTAACCTGCGTCCATCCGGGTGAGCAAAACCGGACACGGTGCATAGACACGGACGTAGTCAGAGAGGGATTCGCCCACGAGTCGGTCAATATCGGGCATGCCCTTGGCGATGGACGGGCGGCGATCGGGGGAGCCCAGAATCAACAGATCGATATTCATATCGTCTGCCAGCTCACAAATGCGGGCACCGGGTTTGCCCTCTGGGGCCACACAGCGATAGGCGATACCATACTTCTTGGCCTCAGCAATGGCAGGGGCCAGCAATGGGTCAGTCTCTGGGCGGGCATTGATGGCCTCAGCCACTTTACTCTTAAGGTTAGAAATCGTATGCACAAACACCAGCTGGCTCTCTTTGATATCTCGGGCGAGGGCAACCGCCAGGGCTAAGCTTTGTTTGGCCGAGTCAGATTTATCGATCGCCACCAAAATGCGTTTGATCGGTCGAATGCTGTAGAGATCGTCTTTAACTAACAGCATGGGGTGGGAAGACAGCTGAAACACATACTGGCTCACCGAGTTTTCTAAGATTGCCTTGAGCCCTTTGAGACCTCGAGACCCCATAATGATCAGGTCAGTGTCAACCTCATCGGCCACTTTACACACGACGTCTTTAGGGTCACCCTCCCGCAGCATGGCGGTCACCTTAGTCGGGTCTAGGGTGAGGTCATTGATAGCTGTTGCCAGGGTTTTACCCCCTTCTTCCCACTTGGCAGTCATGGCATCGGCGGTCACCTGGGGAGGCACGATGTGTAAGACGGTGACTTGCGATCGCTGCACCAAAGGAATCTGCATCAAAGCCTTGAGCATGGCCTGTGCATTACCCATACCCGAATCGGCTAGCAAAATCTTTTCTATCATGATGAATCCTATGGGGTGGAGGTTGAAAAGGCTAATAATCCGCCGAGCACAAACCAGCTCACCAGCAGGCGTTTTAGTAAAAAAACTATGGTGATAATTGAGATGGATAGCTGAGTCTGTGCAGGCTCCACTCCATAATAGGCAAGGGGTTTACGCAACCTTAGTCAGCGTTCATAATTTGTAGCTCACCCGCAACTTCTCTAACCACAGCCTCTCTAAAATTTTTAATGACAAATCACTGGTTTACTTACCTCGTGCGGGTACAGCCGCACCACACCGATTACGGTGGTGTGGTCTGGCACGGTACCTACGTGCAGTGGATGGAAAGCGCTCGGGCAGAGTGCTTGCGCGGAATGGGTATTAACATTGAAGAATTAGTGAGTCTAGGCTATGACTTGCCTGTTGTCGAACTCAGCGTGCGCTATCATCGCCCGCTCACCCTGGGGATGACTGCGTCGGTTAAAACCCGTCTGGCCCCTATCAAAGGCGTCCGGCTCAATTGGCTGTATGAGATTGAATCGGAGCAAGGGCAACTTTGTCTAACCGGGCAAGTCAGCCTAGTCCCTGTTGATGTTGCCAAACGACGAATTCTTCGACGACTGCCAACCTACCTGGCGGTGACCTTTGACAAACTTGAAGCCCATTTCAGAAATGGCGTATAGGTTAAGCCGGAGTTGATGGCCAACAAAGATTTAAGACAGGGGCTGAGAAGTGCTTTTAAATACAGCTTTACCCTGGATAGCTCTGATAACTTAATGCAAGAATGAACTAGTAAGTCTTGCACAGCAAGTGCTTTCTGCGATTCACTCACATGTCTATCCCAGGCATCTCTCGAAGCGTTTCCATGTGTTGTGATCAGGCTGCTAGCAGCCTGATTTTTTTTGCACTGTCCCTGCCGGGCACGGTGACCGTTGACTACTCCGAGCACGGTGACCGTCGCCACTATGGGGCGTCTAATTGGGCCAGGGCAGTGCCCTGGTAATAATGGGTCAAGATGGCATCGTAGCTGTGACCTCGCTGGGCCATCCCTCGAGCCCCCCATTGGCTCATGCCAATGCCGTGGCCAAAGCCAGATCCATGGATTTCAAAACTGTCTGCCCCAAAAGCCACATCAAATTTAGTGCTTCGCAGGCCGAGAGCACGACGCACATCCTTACCCGCCATCAGGCGAGCATCTGTGTCACCCACAATTTGCATCTGCTTAACCCGCCCGCTGGCGCTGCGCTCCATAATTTCTAAATTTTGAATGCGACCCACCCCAGTAATCCGTTGGCTAAGCTCATCTGTGGAAAACGCCACCTGCCATTGATAGGTGGGGGCATCCTGGTCAAAGTCTTCGACCCCTTTCAAATAGGGTACGGCGCGCGACCAAACGTCTTCAGAGTTTTCGGTGTAGCCGCCGGACGAAGAGTGAAAAACGGCTTCAATAATATTGCCTGCATATGTCAACACCTGACCAGCGGTCGCATCAACCGCCGCAAGGGTTGTCGGAGCCTCACCATCAATCCCCCGATAGACTTGCCAGGCTTGACTACCCCCCATATCAAATAGGCGATTATTGGCACGGCCTTGATGATAAAGGGCATAGGAGCGGGCAGCTACTGCCTGGGCTTGCAGAGATTCCTGAGGCCAACTCGCAGGCATTTCACTACCCACAACGCTGTAAAGATAGTGCTCTAAGTCAACATAATTGACTGCGGTCAAACCAGATTCGGTCAGTAACACCAATACTCGCCCGCGATACCAGCGATCGCCTATCCAGACTAAGCCATCGTTGGTGGGCTCCAGCCAAAACGCTCTGGACTCGGCGAACTCGGACTGTCCGTCGGTCAGCGATAGCACCCCCCCTGATTCGTCTACTGTGATCCGCTGTAGCTCAGGCAGCTGATAAAGGGCCTCGCCTCTGGCGTTGCGCACAACCCCAGGGGTAGAACTGCCAATGTCTACGTTATCCACACCGTGATCAATCGCAATCCGAATATCGAGGGCCTGGGCTGGCAGGATCCAGACGAGCCAAAGCAAAAATGAACCGAGGCCCAATCGCCTACCGCTGGATAACAGGCGCAGCAGCCAGGTTGTTTTGCTCAAGTTCGAGGTGCCGGATGAAAGTGCCGAATCCATATCGCTACTCAGGAATAAACCAAGATTTCTTGTTCAGTGTGCCCAACTGTACGAACAAAGCCATCAATCTCGATGTTTGTGTCTGCTTAGAAAATAAATCGGTCGGGAACTTTTTTAACCCACATCCAGTTTGAAAACTTGAGTTTTTCCCTAGGACAAACGACAGGCCTGGATGTGGACGAGATTTATGTATTGGCATTCTATCCGAACACTGATCCCTAATTAAAGCAATCCAGCCGATTCATAAAGTCTTCGCAAAGTGGCCATAATTTTCTTGCCATAGTCGGGGTCGGCGGCCCATCGACCACTGAGCTGGTCCACCAGGGGCGACACCCCACGATTAACAAAGCGAAATCTGGGATCCACGAGTTCTTGCACCAGCGGCTCAGTGCTGGCATAGGCTTTGAGGTGTTGAATCTGTGCTCGTACCCCCAAACGGTGGCTGCTGAAAGACGCCCCGCCCGGACTCCCACCGATGGCTCCGATGCCACCAAAGTTGCTGTCGTTGGGTTGGAGGTCACTGCCAAATCTCAAGAAATCAGTTTCGACACACATTTGGGCAAAGGCAATGTCATAGTTGACGCCCTCAATTGCGCCCTCTTCACGATAGATCTTAGGCAAGTCAGGAAAATCTTTAATAGCGGCCTCGTTATTGGCTTTGAGGAACATCATCAGCTGTACATCTGAGGTGTTGCCGTGGCCCATAATCCGATCGATTTGCCCTGGGCAAATCCGCAAGGTTGAAAGGGACTTAAGGAGGACGGTGCGCGTGGCGGCTTCCCACCCCACTGAGACGTTAAAGTCTCTGAGATCCACCGCTTTTATGTAGACAACATTGCCGTAGCGGACCCGGCGAATATCGGGATCGTTATTCATATCAACCCCCAATAAATCGGCCAGATCGACGGGCACGTAGGCATTGTTATTGATGATGATGCCTTTCTCGCCATAGAGGCCGCCGTTGACACTGAGATTGACCTCTGGGAAAGCCCCCTGCACCTCAGGCAGGGTTGAGGCTGCACCGTTGACGGCGCGGCTCCAGGCCGCTAGGCCATCGGCGAGGCCCAGGGCAAAATCGCGCCGTCGCCCTTCGATCAAACTTCGATCATTGGCGTTGCTTAGAAACCCAATTTCCATAAACAGCGAGGGGGGCGTCACCTGCCGACAAAAGGCCAGTCGCCCCACCTCCGAAGCGGTATCGGGCTTGGCCCCCCGACTGGGCAATTGGGGAATCCGTCGCAGCAAGGCGAGCAGCATCAGCTCGGCATGGGCTTTGCGGGCATTGTTGTTAGCAATGTAATAAGCGCAGGCCCCTCGCACGCCTTGATTACCATGGGCCGCTGCATGGATCTCTAAGGCCACATCCCCCGATCGAGCGCGGGAATTAATCCAGCTTAGGGTTTGGGAGACATTGAGATCGTCTGGCACTGCGAGCACCTGAAAGTTTCGCGATCGCAACTCCGGCACCACCTGATCGCGAATCCGAATCATTTCTTGGGCCTCGGTATTGCCTTCTACCACGGCACCCGTATCTTGAACCCCATTTTCCAACCCGCCGTGACCGGCTGAGATAAAGATTTGCGGCATGCGTGTCCTCGTCCTGCGCACATAATGTCCGCAAGGATACCGTAATTTGTCAAAAGTATTTACAAAAGAAACCCAGAGAAAGGGTGATTTTGGATTTTGGATTTTGAATTTTGGCGGGTCATGGATGATCTAGGGTGGGGTAATTGATGAACGGTAAACCCCAATCTAAAATCCAAAATCCAAAATCTAAAGTCCTCGCGACAGCGTATCCAGTGCCTCACCCGTCACTCGGCACGTGCGCCACTCGTCCAGGATGGCCGCCCCCTTTTGTTTGTAAAACTCGATGGCCGGTTGGTTCCAGTCGAGCACGCTCCATTCAAACCGACCGCAGCCTTGGGTCAGGGCATGGTTGGCCAGATATTGAAAGATTGCTGTGCCCACCCCCTGCCGACGATGGCTGGGGAGTACAAACAGGTCTTCTAGATAGAGCCCTGGCTTCATTAAGAAGGTAGAGAAATTATAGAAATAGAGGGCAAACCCAGCTGGGGCCCGATCGACCCGGGCCACAATGGCCTCTGCATAGGGCCGGGGACCAAATAAATGTTGGTGGAGCGCCTCGGGGGTCCCCGTTACCTCATGGCTCAGTTTCTCGTACTCAGCCAGGGCGTTAACCAAATCAAACAGCACCGGGACATCGGCTGGTGTAGCAACATGAATCTCGACGGTATTGGCAGCACTTATCATTGGCAGCACTCACGGGGCTCGATAAAACACACTCGTCACTCGACCTAAAATCAGGTCTCGACCTACGATACCAAAGCTTCGGCTGTCTCGGGCAGTGGGTTCAGTAGTGTTATCGCTCTCCAGGTAACAGCCCCCGTCGTAAAAGACTTCTTGAACCCGTTTAATTAGCCGAAGACCCGGCTGACTCGGATGATAAGAAATCACAATATCGCCGTTTTTGGGGGCATCTCGAAGCGGTGCTGAAAAAACTTTATCTCCTGGATTTAAAGTGGGTTGCATGGACGCCTCAACTACTTTGAATGCCCGTCGCTGACGACAAATCCACAACAGATAGTCTTGCCAACTGGCTTCGGGAAGAGAGGCAATGGATTTTGATATTTTGGAAGGCTCCCCCTGCTCCCCCTGCCTCATCTTTCCCATCTGTTCCATCTCCGCGTTCCACATCCCCACATCCCCGCATCTCTAAACCAGAATCCCGCAGACTCTCTCGAATCTACGGGATCTTTCGTTTTCGAGACAAAGGTCTAACTAGCGGTGTACCAAGCCACGTCGCGGCCTTTTGTGGCCCAGAACATGGTGTGGACTTTTTGAACTGCGTCCATCAGCTCTTGGGCGTGCTGAAGACTGACTTCAACCTTGCAGGAAGAACATAGCTTGGCGGCTTTCCAAAAGGTGTCGTGCAGGTCAGGGTACTGCTCTAGATGAACTGGCTTGAAGTAGTCGGTCCAGAGAATGAGCAGATCGTCTTTGGTTTTTTGGGCTTGCTCTTCTTTAATGGCAATGTAGCGAGACAGAGTATTTTCATAGGCTACCATGGCAGCCTTATCGCCAGCAGCAGGAGGCTCTAGATCTAGAATCTTCTTGGTCATCGACAAAACAGCCTCAGCAGTAATGCGAGCTGCGGAGGGGTCGTAAACACCGCAAGGACCATCGCAGTGGGCATGAACCTCGGGGGCGGGTAACCAAGCGTTTAGCGCAGAGATTGCTTTGTTAAGCATAATCACCAGTGTATGTACGTGCGTTGATCGACATTAAACCAAATTGTTGAACCGAACTCTAGCTGCTCCAAGACATTCCGCCCTAAGACATTTGCCCTGAGAAGCAGGTAGTGTCAGGCCATCAGCACTCAGTATACTGCCATCTCCAAAGATGCTGCAGTTCCGCAGGTATTGGCTAATCAAGTCTTGGGGCGGGCACCCTTTGTTAGGGGGCTTCAACTTTAATTTATATCGTTGATTGAAGCCCGCAAGCTGGTACATTTGAATCACAAAAAAGTTTAGATGGTATGCGATTAATCAGCTTCCTTGGACGCGCCTTCAGACAAAGGTTATCCCCGAGCCTGCTAGACATGACTGGCATCGCTTTGGGGGTGATGTCGATGATCTCTGTGGGCTGTACCCTCATTGAGGGGGAGACCGCTGACCCCAATGCTGATTTGCCGCCCTGCGTTGATAACACCTGCGACTGTGGCGACTTTGTCAGTCAGCCCCAGGCCCAGTTAGTGCTTGAGTCTTTTTGGGGCGACCCGTACAGCCTGGATGGTGATGGCAATGGGTTTGCCTGTGAGCGACTGCCAGAGGTAGCCCCACCCCTTGATGCTGAGACGTATTTTTCGAACAGCGTTCATCTCGTCCTGGGCAACCCGAGTAACGCTGCAAAGGTTAATCCGGCTAATCATTTGATTGAGAAAGATCAATATGTGTTGGGGTATAGTCGCGATCGCAACCTCCTGCTCTGGGCCAGCTGGCTTCTCAACCGTGACTGGGTGGGCCCCGCCGACCGACAAGACGACTTTCGCCCCGATGGCTCACTGCCCAAGGGCTTTTACCA
>JBCCRZ010000026.1:0-21020 GCA_039200855.1 Cyanobacteria bacterium P01_D01_bin.44
AACTACAAAGTTTGGAAGCACGAAAAACTCTTTGAGATAGGTAAAACGATTGAGATTGGTTTCTCAGCTAGTACCACTGACTCGGATGAGTTTGATGAAGAGAATAAAGGGAATGTGATTAAGGGAGAGATCACTGCTATTGAAACCCACTTCACCAGCGAGGCCCAGGCTCCGATCATTGTACGGGGATATGATGCTTCCCATCGTCTCCACCGGGGGCGTCAGAGCCGGTCGTTTCAAAATAAAACGGATGCTGACATTGTGAAATCGATTGCCTCAGAGGTGGGGATCTCGGTCGGCAAGATTGACTCCACCGGGGGGCCTTATGGCTATGGCGATATTGGTGGCTCCAGTGGTTACGTCTTTCAGCAAAACCAGACGAATATGGAGTTTTTGCGGGAACGGGCGGCTCGTCATGGTTTTGAGTTGTTTGTTCAGGACGGCAAGCTCAATTTTCGTAAGCCCACCAAAGATGAGACGCTCAAGCTGGAGTGGTTACAAGATATCCACAGTTTTCGGGTGCGGGTAAGCAGCGCCGAACAGGTCAAAAGTGTCGAAGTGCGGGGTTGGGACTACAGTCGTAAAGAGGTGATTGCTGAAACCATTAGCAAAGCCAAGCAGGTTTTAACGGATACTGATAATGGCGACGGCAATAAAACAGCGAGCAGCTTTAATGGCAAGCCCAAAACCCCTACATTGGTGATGGTCGATCAGCCGATTTCCCAGGCCAAGGAGGCAAAAGCGCTGGCCCAGGCGCTCTATGATGAGCTGGGGGGGGAGTTTGTGCAGGCTGACGCTCGCAGTGAGGGTGACCCCTCGATTCGCCCCGGTCGAGTTGTGAAGCTGACCGGCATGAACAAGTATAATGGCAGCTACTATATTACCGAAACCCGGCACTTGCTCCACGAGCGCATCTACACGACTGAGTTTAGCGTGCGGGGGCTACGCGGCGGCGATTTACTCCAGACGCTAGAAACAAAAAATACTTTGCAGCCGGGCCAGACGCTAATGGTGGGCATCGTGGCTGATAATAAAGATCCCAAGGGATGGGGGCGGGTGCGGGTCAAGTTACCTACCCTAACCGAAGACCACATGAGCAACTGGGCCCGGATGGTGGCCATGGGGGCAGGCCCCTCCCAGGGGGCTGATTGGCTGCCTGAGATCAACGATGAGGTCTTAGTGGCCTTTGAGCATGGCGATGTCCATCGGCCTTATATCCTGGGTGGGGTGTGGAATGGTAAGGATAAGCCCCCCGAGAAAACGGAGGATGCGATCGCAAACGGCAAAGTTCGTCTGAGAACGATCAAAACCCGTCTGGGCCACACCCTTCAGTTTGTCGAAGAAGATAAAGGCGACAGCAAAAAAGGTGTTTACTTAACCACCGTTGACAAACACCGACTCCACCTCAACGACACCGAGAAATATGCAGAACTAAAGACAAAAGAAGGCCATCAGCTCAGACTTGATGATAAAGAAAAAAAAGTTGAGCTAAAAACCAAGGGCGGTCACCAGATTTCGATGGATGACGGGGGTAAAAAAGTTGATATTGTCTCGACCGGAAGTCTCACGACCAAATCCGGTAAAAGTGGCAAGAGCGAGAAAATTAATATCAATGGCGGCGAGATTACCCTCACCGGAGCCACCAAAATCACCCTAAAGGTGGGCAGCAGCAAAATCGTATTGAGTAACACAGGGGTAGATATCTCTGGCACCCAGGTCAATGTCAAGGCAAACGCCACCGCCCAAGTCGAGGGCTCAATGGTGGATGTCAAAGGCAAAGCTACGGTTAACGTACAGTGTACAGGGATGACCAAAGTTGCCGGTAGTTTGTTGAAGTTGAACTAAGGGATTTTTGGATAGAGGGTAGCGGGTGATGAGTTTTGAGTTTATGCAAAGTGACCTTCACTCAAAATTTAGGACTTGTAAATTAATAGCCTCGCGCTCTATTGCATTAGCCTCCCCCTTTTCAAGGGGGATTGAGGGGGATCTCTGAAGGCTAAAGTCACTGACAATCCCCCCTATACCCCTTGAAAAGGGGGGCTTTGAACCACCATGAAGTTATCTCTTAACAGGTGCTTAGAATTTAGAACTTAAAATTCTCTACCCACTACCCACTACTCTCTACCCACTACTCTCTACCCACTACTCTCTACCCACTACTCTCTACCCACTACTCTCTACCCACTACTCTTGACCAAAACACTTAACTCTCAACCAACCGGAGCCTAAACTAATGGGAATGCAAGTCGTCGCGGGCGCAATGCTCAAATGTCCTTTTGGGGTTGCCCCCAGTATGCTAAATGTTTTGCCCAAAGGGCCACCGACCATGGCATCAGGCCCGCTAGCAGCCACTATTATGGACTATGCCCCGCTGGTGAATATTCCGCCCTTTGGCATGTGTACGTCTTTAGCAAACCCGACCGTTGCCAGTGCCACAGCCGCTGCTCTGGGTGTGCTTACCCCCATGCCCTGCTTACCCGTGATTCCCGCTCCGTGGGCACCGGGGTCACCCACTGTCATGATCAACAACTTCCCCGCCTTGAACAACAGTTCAAAATGTATGTGTACCTGGGGCGGTGTGATCTCTGTGTTGAATCCTGGACAGTTTACAGTCCAAATCCCCTGATTCTCTGTTTCGCCTCACCACCTCACCACCTTACCACTCTAAAAGACTCTTCCGTGTAAATACCAGGCTGCTAAAACACATTCTGATACGGGCATGCTTAAGGGGATTCAACCTAGGCTTCGTCACTGTTTTACGCACATAATGGACACATATTCCCCATCCCAGCAGCAAAAGCTGCCCGGTATTTTGGGTGGGCTAGGCCCCCTGGCCCACATTGAGTTTGAACAGCGATTGCTACACCATAGTTCGCGTCGAGGAGCGCGTTGTGATCAAGACCATCCCAGCTGGTTGTTGTTGAGTGCCGCTTCGACCCCTGATCGAACTCAAGATTTGTTAGGCACGGGGTCAGACTGTGTCCCCTCCCTGGTGCGCAGTGCGCGGCTGTTAGAAATTATGGGGGCTGGCTTTTTAGTGGTGACGTGCAATACAGCCCATGCTTTTTATAAGTTGGTGCAGTCTCAGCTGAGCATTCCGTGGTTACACATGATGGATGCAACCGCCCACTACATTGCCCAAAATTTCCCAGCCGTGCGGCGGGTTGGGGTACTGGCCACGGATGGGACGTTGCGATCGCAGCTTTACACCACCAGTCTTACCCAGTATGGGCTATCTCCGATTCTGCCCCCTTCCGGCTCACCCATGCAACGTCGCGTTATGCAGTCTATTTATGCCTCCGATTGGGGAATAAAAGCAACAGGTATCTGGATTTCAGAGATTGCTTTGGCAGAGTTGACGGCTGCCGTCAATTGGCTAGCCCATCAGGGCGCTGAGCTGGTGATCGCCGGGTGTACTGAGATCTCGATCGGCTTAGCCAAACTCAGTCAACTCCCCGTTAACTGGATTGATCCTTTGGATGTGATGGCCAATCTCACCCTCGATCTTGCCTACGGGGTCCAGCCCATTCATTCTGTCGTGCCAGCTTAGGAGTTTCTAATGATTAGTTTATCATCACTGCGTTTGCCGCCCTGGATCTCGCGTGGGATCGTGTTAGCGGTTCTGATAATTTGTTGTGGGGGGTGGCAAATGCCCGCCCTTGCCAATCCAGTCTCTCAGAGTGGTCCTATCAGTATCTTGAAAGTAGGCAGTGAAGGCACCTCGGTTGAGCAGCTGCAAACCCAGTTAAAAAAACTAGGCTACTTTAAATCTCAAATTAATGGTGTTTATGACGCCGCGACTCAACAAGCCGTTCGCACCTTTCAAAAAGACCGCGGCTTAACAGCAGATGGGATAGTCGGCAGCAAAACCCAGCAGCAGCTTATCGGTAACCCAGAGCCGACTCATTCTCTGCGATCTGAAATGCCTTTAGATATTCAACGGATTCTCGACCGAGGCAAATTGGTGGTCGCCGTACTCGGTACTGATAATCCTCCTTTCTTTATGAAAGAGGCCAATACGACAGTCGGGCTCGATATCAAAATTGCCCAGGGTTTAGCTGACGCCCTAAAGGTTGATTTAGAATTTAACCGCTCGGCAGATACCTTTAATGGCGTGGTTGATCAGGTTTATCAACTCAAAGCCGATATTGCTATCTCTAAACTGAGTCGTACCCTCAGTCGAGCCCAGCGGGTACGATTCTCTCGTCCCTACGTTACTATGCGGCAAGGTCTGCTGATTAATCGTCTGCAGTTAGCCCAGCAAACCCAAGGTAATCAGTTCATTAAGGCGATTCGCAACTTTGATGGCAAAGTTGGGGTTATTGAGGGCTCGTCCTATGTGGGTTTTATTAAACAAAAATTCCCTAAGGCCACTATCGAAGAGTATCCCAACTGGGATGACACTGTAGAGGCTGTCATGCGCGGTGATGTGCAAGCTGCCTATCGGGATGAATTAGAAGTCAAAAAGGAGATTCTCAAAAACCCTGATGCGGCCTTAAGATTACAAACCATCGCCTTGACGGATACAAAAGATCAAATCGCCATGGCCCTACCCTGGGATAGCAGTCATTTGCAAGACTTTGTCAACCAGTATTTAGACACCTTCAATCTAGACTATACGGCTGACCTGGTTTTAGATGAATACGCTGACTATTTAACCACGGAATAAGGGGTAGTGAGTAGAGGGTAGTGAGTAGAGGGTAGTGAGTAGAGGGTAGAGAACCCATTACCCATTACCCATTACCCATTACCCATTACCCATTACCCACTACCTCCCCCCTCTCTTGACTCCTAACGCCTGACTCCTATCGGCCCAAGCCTCCCCCAAAAACAACACCTAATCTAACCATTATGACTATTAATCCGACAACCAAGCGACAACCCAGGTGGCTCAGAAATTTCTCTTTTACCTGGCTGAGCAGTCCCTGGGCAATTTTGGTTAGCGTTGTGCTGGCTATTTATGTAGGCACGGCTCACAAAGATTTTGCGGCTTCATTGGCTCCCCTAGGTAACCTCTATCTGGGGTTTCTAAAAATGTGCGTGCTGCCGATTCTCCTGGCGGCGATTACTACCAGCATTGGCCGACTCATGCGGAGTAGTCATGCGGCCCAGTACGTTAAACGAATCTTGGTGGTCTTTCCATTGGGGCTAGTGATCACCAGCGGTTTGACCGTCCTGATTGCTGCGATCGCAGGGCCTGGGCGTAATCTGTCGGCCAAAACCCTAGAGGCGTTGGGGGTATTGGTTAATGATTCTGGTGTTGACTTAGAAATGGCCTTGACGGGGCCTATCCCGGTTGAAGAATCCGTCCAGGGGCTTTCGTCATTTCTAATCAATCTGGTACCTGACAATATCTTTAGTGCCCTTAGCCAGGGTGAAACCCTGAAGGTCTTAATCTTTTCGATTATTGTTGGCGTTTCACTGGGCTTGGTTCGGGATCCCGTCACCGAGCCCTGCTTTGATATTTTAGAAGCGATCTATCGCACCTTTAATCAGCTGATCAACTGGCTGACCATGATATTGCCCATCGGGTTGTTTAGCCTACTGGCCTATCAGCTCTCCCAACAGGGCTTAGATGTGATGCTATCGATGATTAATTTCATCGGGGCCGCCCTGGCTACCTATTTGATGGTGTATGTGCTAAGCACGTTAGTGGTTTGGCAACAGTCTAAGATGTCTTTGATCAAAGTCCTGGCAGCCCTGCGAGAGCCCACGATTCTCGCGCTGGCGACCTCTAGCAGCTTAGCCTGTCTGCCGTCTTCGATCACACAGCTGAGTGAAGCCTTAAACTTCAATCGTCAAACGGTAAATCTGGTAACGCCCCTGTCGATTACAATTTGTCGGTTTGGGTCAGTGATTTACTTTGCCCTGGGGTCGCTGTTTGTCATGCAGCTATACGACAAGCCGCTCGGAATGGGAAGTCTCATCATTGTGATTGCCGGGTCCATTTTTGCAGGAATGGCAACGTCTGGTGTGACCGGAATTTTGACCCTGACCATGTTAGGGATTGTATTAGAGCCCCTACAGCTGCCTTTAGAGGCTGTTCTCGTTTTGTTTGTCGCCATCGACCCAATTATGGACCCTTTTCGTACGTTGGGGATTGTCCACACGGGGATTGCGGCGACGGCTATGATTGCAGACAAAACTGACAAAAAAATCGTTGAGAGTGCTGGCTGAGACTAGAAACGGGGTTTCTTGTAGCGGGTTTCCGCCACCCAAAAACTTAAGGAGATTTACATAAAAACTGTTGCAGTGATTTATAAGACCGATGTGGAGATGCTTAAAGGCTTCGTAACTTCTGACTTCGACAAACAGGTCACGATAAGACTCGCAATCTCAGACCACCCGAACCTCTTTTTCGCGATAATCCGCTGCCGAATGTACCTGCCAAGCTGAGTCACCATTCAGCTCCAGCACTTTTTGGTGATAGTCTAGCAAGGAGGGGCGGTGGCCTACGCTGACGTAAACAGCCTGCATGTTTGCCAATAACCGGTAAAGGTGATGCTCGTTTTCAATATCCAGGGCACTGGTGGCCTCGTCTAGCATGACGTAGCGGGGTTGAGAGAGCAATACCCGTGCGAAGGCTAACCGTTGCTGCTGCCCCAGTGATAGGACGCTAGGCCAGTCGTGAATCGTATCGAGACCGCTAAAGCGTTCTGATAGCCCCCCCAGGTTGACCTGCTCCAAAATATCGATGAGCGTTTCGTTAGGGTGATCGTAGTTGTGGGGATAGGTCAACTGTTCTCGCAGGGTACCCAGTAACATATAGGGCCGTTGGGGCAAAAACAGCATGTCCTGAATATCCGGGCGGGTGATTTGGCCATTGCCATTGGTCCAGAGTCCTGCAATCGTCCGCAGTAAGGAGCTTTTGCCACAGCCACTCGCGCCCACGATCAGGAGACGATCGTGGGGGTCTACCCGTAGGGACAAATCACGTACCAGGGTTTGTTTGGAGTTGGGTGTTAAGATTGTTAGCTGATCCAAGGTTAACTGCGGTGCAAGCTGAGTTTGAATTTCACTGCGATGCTCACGCTTATGAGTGGCTTCTGGTGCATCCATCTGTTCGTAAAAGGCTCCCAGTCGATTGATACTGGCAGCAAATTCGGCAATCTCTTCGATGCGGTTAGTAATTAGGGATAGGGCACCTAATACCTGTCGAAAGGCGATAGATGCCTGAGTAAATGTACCAAAGTCTGTTTCACCCGCAAAGTATAGCGGCGCAACAATCACATAGGGCACAATTCGGGTGAAATAGTTGTATCCATATTGGAACAGGTCGATCAGCGATTGCCAGATAATCAGTAAATCAAAGTTGCGAATCGCCGTGAGTAGACGCTGGTTGACCTGCTGGCGCTCCAGATCTTCGCCTCGATAAAAGGCAATCGACTCGGCATTGTCCCGCACATGCACCATACTGTAGCGAAAGTCTGCTTCCAGGCGAAGCTGATCGTAGTTGATTTTGATCAGTTTGCGACCGGTAATCGCAGCGATCAGCGTCCCCATCAGTGCGTAAATTAGCAGGCCAAGTGTCAGAGGTTTGGAAATAGAGTAGAGAATGGCCGTAAAGGAAACCAGCGTCAGAACCGAATCTAGAATGTCTAGCAAGAAGGATAGGGTGACGGTTGTAAAGGATTTGATATCCTGGGTAATCCGCTGGTCGGGGTTGTCAATTTCTGTGTTAGCGGAGTTAGAGTCCAACTCATAGTAGGCGCGGTTGGCAAAGTAGCGTTCCAAAAAGTGCTCTGTCAACCATTTACGCCATCTCAGCGCCAGCTTTAGCCGCACGTAGCGGTACACCACAATGATCGGAATTACTGCAACAATGATGCCCGCATAGACAAACAGGAACTGCCAGAAAGTGTCGGCATCTTGTTGATTTAAAGCAGTTTCTACAAACCGGAAGACATAGCTAATTGAGACATTAATACCATTCACGGTAAACGATAGCAGCAGTAGCAAACCCAGCAGACTCCACTGGGGCCAGCGCTCTCGCAGGGCTCGCCGCAGCCGGTAGGTCACCAGACCAACCACAATCAGGGCTACCACAGCACCGTAGGGTGCCCAGGACTGGACCAGTGACATTACTCGCTCTACGAGCTGCCCAGCCAGGTTGGTAAAAAAGTCGGGGAATAAGGCCCTACCTGCCAGGGTCAGCCCCACCGTAAGCCAAAAAGCCACAGCGATGACGGCCACTAATAGCAACAGTAGCAAACCCAAATAGACCCGGGTTCGCCCGGTGCCAATGGGGTAGAAATAAGGCTGGGCAATGGTCACAAACCGTTGCCAGAGTTGGCGATCGAACTGAAACCGTGTGGAAGCTGAACTCGTTGGAGAAGAGGAAAAACTTTGCATATTAGCAACCTATTAACCGGGGTACCCAAAGAAATACCAGGGCTATCTGAAGTTGTCGTGATAATACACTGAGACATGTTAACGAGTGCTTCGATATCGGCGTCATGGGCTGCGATCGCAACATTCGTCGTCGCCTGCAGCAGCCCATCCAGGGGCAGATAGCAGAAATACACTCGCTGGACGCCCGTTCATTGCAGTCAGCATCGACTAGAGATCGAGAAGTGCACCGTTTTATCTAAACCCACACCCGCCGCCAAAACTGCCTTTACGTCTTGGAGTAAGGCGCTTGACACCATTTGACTTGCTAATTCAACCGTGTCTGGATAACTTAGAGGCATGGCAACGTTCCTACTTGAATTTTTTAATTCAGCTTTTTCTATGAAAACGTTGCCATTACCTGGTTTTCAAAGCAAGCCGGTTCCTCCCCGACTGATCTCGCGCATACCCGCTTTGACTTTTCTTATCTAACGGTGGGGGGCTCGATATAGGCAAAAGAAGATGCTTATCGCGAGCCGCCGGATAGACCGCGGGTATTGGGGGGGAGGTCATCTGTATTCTTGGCGCTGGCTAAGGGCGTTACCCAAAGCCAAAGCCCCAGGCTCAAAATCAACAGGTTTCTAATAGTCTGCCAACGATACATATAGGGGTTGCCTCAACAATGTAAAATCATGCAACTAAGCAGAGGAATGAGTAGAGAAAATTTCTGTTGTTTAGATACTCTCCAATGGATACGCTTTGATAAAGATATGATTTGAATGTGCTATGACTCAAAGCCATTTATAAATGCAAAATGAACAGAAAAGCTTTGTCAAGCTATTACTAGAGAATACGAGCTTGACGGGTGAAAGCCTTGCATCATCTTGCACTTCATCGACTGTTCTGACAATGATTCATAGGATTTTTTCCTAAATTTCCTTCTAGGGTTTAAATACCCAGACTGACGATAAACAAGCCTAACATTCTGTGTGGTTTGCTAAGACACTAAAACGATTTGATCTAAATCAAGTCATTTTGGTGCTAACTTGTCATCCCCTTAAGCCGCAGACAGATCACGCAAAATAATGTTACCATCACTGCGCGTGATGCGACCTTCTTGTTCTAGCTTGACCAAGGCCCTAGAGAGTGTCTCGGCGGTAAAGCCGATCTCGGCGGCGACTTCTTTTAGGGGGCGATCAAGCTGTATGATTGTCTCGTTGCTGTTTTTCTCGTTGCTGTTTTCATAGTAGATCTTTGTGTCAACGGCTGTTGCCAGCCGATGTAAGTATCTAAGCAGGCGTTGGTGAGCAACCTTGACTTGCCGCAGCTCCAGACTCCCAGCCAGGGGTTGAATCTTTCTCGCCAGCAGCATCACCAGGTCTTCGGATAAATCTGCATAGTTGTGAAGTGCGCTGATTACCGCCTCCTTGGGGTAGACCAGCACAAGGCTAGGCATTTTTGCGATCGCACCTCCACTATAGCGCTCGGCAAACAGGGCTTCTTCGCCAAATACTTCCCCCGGTCCGATCGCTTGAACAACAGACAGCTTGCTACCCAAAGTCGAACGTGTCAATTGCAATCGACCAGACTCAACAATAAACAAAGATCGGGCTAGATTATGAGGTCGAAAAAGCCACTGGTCAACCATCAACTCACGGCGGGTAGCCTGAATGCGTAAAGCTTCTGGCAAACTATCCAAGGTCAAAAAATCCATCAATGACACTCTCCATCCTGCTGTCAACGAAATCTGCGAGAGATAATAAAAATAGAACAGACCGGTCTGTCTGAGTTGAGGCAACTAAAATTTAAACGAGTGGGGTGGTGGGTTAATGGGTAAACCAGGGGCCTAGCTCCTACCTCCTTTTCTCACCTCAACAGCTGCTGCACCGCCGACCGGCTTGCCTCAATCGGCCATAGTTTATGGTGGATACGACTCTCGACCATAGCCGCCTCGAATAGTAGAAATATGGTGTCAGACAGAAGTTTGGTTGGCATTTTAGCGGTCTCTTTAGAAACAGGGTCTACGGGTTTCATCGTCTGGATTAACTGCTCAATGAAGTCTCGCAGATCTGTTTTGAACTGGGCAATCCGTTGGCGAGGTTGACTGTCTGGCTCTGGAAACTCTGCCGTCAGATTGACAAAGGCACAGCCTCGAAACTCGGTTTGTTCTGTGAACACCATCAGGTAATCAAACAGAGCGATAACTTTGGCTTTAGCCTTGTCATGGGGTTTGATCACCCGGTACAGTTCGCCAAAAAGCTCCGCGTTGTGGGCTGCAATGTAGGCCATGAGCAGATCTTCTTTCGAGGGAAAGTGCTGGTAAAAACTGGCCTTGGCAACCCTGGCGTCGGCAATAATTTGGTTAATCCCCGTGGCCAGATAACCCTGCTCATAAAAGAGCCGGTCCGCTGTTTTGAGGATGCGTTCTTTGGGGGAGGTTTGAGGTTTCATGAAGGCATTGTAGTCAGACCAGTCTGTCTGTGAAGTGAGTGCAGCTCGACGTTTACTATCTGCATCCTAAGTCGGGTTTTAGGGATGACATTTAGAGGGGCTTAAAAGATTGCTGAGAAAGGACTCAGGATTGCGCTGACGTGAGTTCTAAGGGGACCGCAAGAAAATAGCATCCCGACAGCCCTCACCCTAAATCCCTCTCCCAGTTTCGAGAGAGGGACTTTGAGTAGAGCAAATATTCCCGTACCAGAAAACTCACCCAATGCTTGAAGCCTTTGCGCATCAAGGTTTTTCTCCCCTTCTCCCACAACTGGGAGAAGGGGTTGGGGGATGAGGGCTGTCGGAATAGTCATTGGTGGGACGTTATTAATGTGCATTCGCCTAAGCTGATGAGTCCTCAAAGGATGTTGGGGGCCTCAGCACCCGCAATATTAAGATGGACGCTAATTTGCTGGTAAGTTGCGCTTGAGCTTTCACAATGGGGAGTAGGGTTTTCGGTTCTAGGCTTAAACTTCTGCCACCTGTCACCTAATCTCTAGCATTCAAAACCAGTGAGTGATGCTTTAGCCGTGGATAAACCTGACTATGAGCAGGCTGCGTTTGATATTATCGCGATCGCAACCTCAGCTGGTGGCCTAAAAGCCCTCAGCGAAGTCCTGGGCGGTTTACCTGCTAATTTTCCGGCCATGATTGTGGTGGTACAACACCTTGATCCCCGTCATCGGTCGCTGATGGCCGATATTCTCAGCCGCCGTACGGCTTTGGAGGTTAAGCAGGCCCAGGCGAATGATCGGCTAACGCGGGGCCGGGTTTATATTGCTCCGCCCAACCGTCATTTATTAGTCAACCCAGACCGCACGTTATCCTTAACGCAGTCAGAGCTGGTGCATTTTGTGCGACCCTCGGCGGATCTGCTGTTTGACTCAGTGGCGGCCAGCTTTAAAGAGCGTGCGATCGCAGTAGTTTTGACCGGTACCGGCAGCGACGGCGAGATGGGCGTACAGGCTATTAAAGAAATGGGCGGTACCGTGATTGCCGAAGATCAAAATACGGCAGAATTTTCGGGCATGCCTCTGGCCGCGATCCGAACTGGATCAGTAGACTTTGTGTTAGCGCTGGCCGAAGTGGCCCCCGCCTTGATCACCCTGGTAATGACCGGAGACGCTGAATAATGGCCGCAAACGTGCCCCCAAACCGAGATCAGATTTTTGAGAATCTGCTGGAGTACCTGAGGCGAACGCGGGGCTTTGATTTTACTGGGTATAAGCGGTCTTCTTTACAGCGGCGCGTGATCAAGCAAATGCGGACCCACGACATTGATAGCTTTGGCGATTACCTCGACTACCTGGAGGTCCATCCCGAGGAATATATTCCGCTTTTCAACACCATCTTGATCAATGTCACCTCCTTTTTTCGGGATTTGCCCGCCTGGGAGTATCTCTGGCGTCAGCTGTTGCCTCGCATCCTGAGTGAGAAACTGCCCGAAGACCCGGTGCGAATCTGGAGTGCGGGCTGTGCCTCCGGCGAAGAAGCCTATACTCTGGCAATTATCCTGGCCGAGTTACTGAGCTCGGTGCAGTTTCGGCAGCGGGTCAAGATCTATGCCACTGATGTGGACGAAGAGGCCCTGGCCGAAGCCCGCCACGCCAGCTATCGTCCCCAAGATCTAGAGGCGATCCCCGAGGCCCTGCGAGACAAATATTTTGAACCCATCGCAGATCGCTATATCTTTCGTTCAGATCTGCGGCGGAGCGTGATCTTTGGTCGCCACGATCTGGTGCAAGACGCCCCGATCTCTCGCCTGGATCTGCTGGTGTGTCGCAATACCCTGATGTACTTTAACGCCGAGACCCAGGGCCGCATTTTGGCCCGGTTTCACTTTGCCCTCAACCCCACCGGGGCGATCTTTTTGGGCAAGGCAGAGATGCTGCTCACCCATGCCAATCTATTTACGCCAATCAATCTGCAACACCGAATCTTTAGTAAAGTCTCTAACGTCAACCTGCGCGATCGGCTCTTTGTGATGGCCCAGACCGGTGATCAAGAGGCTGGGGATCGTCTGGCTGGCCATATTCGTTTGCGCGATGCGGCCTTTAACGCCATTGCCATCGCCCAGATGGTGATCGACTTTGGTGGCAATCTGATCATGGCTAACCATCTGGCCCGCAGTACCTTTGGCCTGAATTTGCAAGATGTCGGGCGACCCTTGCAAGATCTAGAAATTTCTTACCGGCCTCTGGAGCTGCGATCGCGGATTGAGCAGGTCTACAATGAGCGCATCGCCGTCACCATCGAAGATGTGATGCGGACCCTGCCAGACGGCAAGCCCCAGTTTTTTGACGTGCAGTTAACGCCCCTGCAAGAAAATGGCAGCGATTTAGTGGGGGTGAGCATTACCTTTACCGATGTCACCCGTTATCACGACCTGCAAACCGAGTTGCAGCGCTCTAATCAGGAGCTCGAAACGGCCAACGAAGAGCTGCAGTCGAGCAATGAAGAATTGGAGACCACCAACGAAGAACTCCAGTCAACCAATGAAGAACTCGAAACCACCAACGAAGAACTGCAATCGACCAATGAAGAACTGGAGACCATGAATGAAGAACTCCAGTCGACCAATGAAGAGCTGCAAACCATCAACGACGAACTGCGACTGCGCACCGACGAGGTGAATCAATCTAACGCCTATTTAAACTCGATCTTAGCCAGCATTAGGGCCGGGGTCGTGGTGCTCGATCGGCAATTTAATATCCTCACCTGGAACCAGGAAACCGAAGAATTTTGGGGCCTACGTACCCATGAAGTCGAAGGGCAGTCGTTTTGGAATTTGGACATTGGCTTACCCGTTGACCAGCTGCGCGACGCAATCCGCGCCTGCCTCAACGGCGAAAACCGGCTGGAGTTGGAGCTGGATGCCATCAACCGCCGCGGTCAGTCGTTTGCCTGCCGGGTCACCTGCACGCCCTTGATGGGCCCCAACGAAGAACGCCAGGGGATCATTTTACTCATGGAGAAATCCCTCTCCTGAAAAAGGTTGCCCCATCAAGATTGCTTCACACACCCTCTTTGAATAGTCGTTTCAAGAATCCCCGATGCTACTATTTGCATTAATTCAACCCCTGGCCACATCCAGATCCGGTGTTTTTTCTAGGGAAAAACTCAAAGTTTAAGCTGGACGTGGTTTAGTCTAAAATCCTGCCTGGATACCCCCTGCGTCAAGCATTGCCCACAGCAGGCTGTCTTCAAAACATGACAAATTTTCTTGACATTTTTGGCCATCAGCTTGGACAAGCCCAAAAACAGTTTGAGGACCTGGTACAACAGATCAAGCAAACCCATGATCCCTCAGAACTCCTGGCCAGAGCTCGTGAAAATCTGTCCACAGCCTTAGAAGAAGTCAATGTTTTGTTAGAAGAGCTGACAGTCCAGCATGGTCCATTGGCAACACAAATTTGTCGATCTTCCCCCACTCAAAATCAGCATTAACCTGTCTGCCCAAGACCTTCACGAAAGCACTTTAATTCAAGAGATTGATGACATCTTGACAGATACGGGGCTGGAGGGTAGCTCAATCATCCTGGAGATTACCGAGAGTATGCTGATTGAGGACATCGAGCAAACCATTGACACGTTAACCTACTTAGCCTCCAGGCACCTTCAAATCAGCATTGATGATTTTGGCACGGGGTATTCATCCCTCAAGTATCTTCATCGCTTGCCGGTGCATAGCCTCAAGATCGATGGGTCTTTTGTGGGGCACATACAGACAGATAATCGTAATTATCAGGTGGTTAGTGCCATCCTTGCTTTGAGCCATCAGCTCGGGCTAACCACGGTAGCAGAAGGGATTGAGGCACCGATACAGCTTCAACGGCTGCAGCAGCTGGGCTGCCATTGTGGCCAGGGCTACTTATTTTCGCAACCCCTGAGCGCTGCTGATATTGAGACCTTCGTTTTCAAGGGTCTATGTTCTCAGGGGTAATCGTTCACAAAAAAATCGCTTTAACCCAATGCATTTCATTGAGCCAGTAGAATAGGAGTCTAAATTCCCAATTTTTTTTGATTGACAGACAACGTTAAAAGTAAACACTACGAGCGGATTTTACGAGCAGATTTGTTAAAGCCTACGCCTCAATATCAGCAGATTTATTGCAAAGCATGACAGCCTATCTTGATATTTTTGATCATAAATTTGAGCAAGCCCAGCAGCAATTTGAGGGCTTGGTGCAGCAGATCGATCAAGCCCCCAAACCCTCAGCCCTCCTCAAAAAAGCCCGCGAAGAGCTATTTACAGCGTTAGAAGAAGTCCATGTTTTGCTAGAAGAGCTGACGGCCCAGCATGAGCAGCTAGAAACGGCCCAGCTCATTTTACAAACAGAGCATCAGCAATACTTTGAGCTGTTTGACCTGGCCCCAGATGGCTATCTGGTCACCAATATTGAAGGGGTGATTCGCCAAGTTAACCAGGTGGCCGCGACCCTGCTCAACCGCCGCCAAGATTTACTCGTGGGTAAGCCCATCGCCGCTCTGATGGCCCAATCTACCCTGCGTGAGTTTTATACGGTGCTCTCTCGGCTGCAGCAGGGCGACCTCATCCAAAATGTGACGTTTTGCCTGAAGCCGTATCAGCGCTCAGCACCGCTCTACGCCAGCTTTACCATTGCCCCGGTGTGCGATCACCAGGGACAGCTGATTGGGTTTCGCTGGTTGTTTCGCGATTTGACCGAGCAGCGACGCGCCATATTGACCCTCGAAGAGAGCGAGGCCCAATATCGAGCCATTGTTGAAGATCAGACCGAACTGATCTGTCGGGCGCTGGCGGATGGTCGCATTACCTTTGTCAATCGAGCGTTTGGCCACTACTTTGGGCGCTCCTCCGAGTCGCTCATGGGCGAGAACTTTTTTAATCTGGTCCTGGAAGCCGATCAAGAACAGGTGATGCGACAGTTGGCGTCCCTTGATCACGATACTCCTGTGATGACCTTTGAGCATCGGGTGAGGCTCGACGATGGGCAGATTCGCTGGCAGCAATGGACCCATCGCGCCCTGTTTGACCGCGAAGGAGATTTCTTTCAGTTTCAGTCGGCAGGGCGCGATATCACGGCTCAAAAGCAGGCCGAGGAGGCTTTACATCAGCGCGAAGCCCAACTCCGGTTGGTCACAGATGCGCTGCCCGTGCTGATTGCCCACGTCGATGCTAAGCAGCGGCTGATTTATTCTAATCGCACCCATGAGTACTGGTTTGGGCAACCCGAAGACTTTACCGGGCGCTATCTGTGGGAGATATTAGGCCCCAATCATTATCAGCAGATCAGAATTCCCGTTGATCAGGCCCTGATGGGGGAGTATGTCACTTTTGAGCAGGCGGTGGTTTTTCCTAACAGTGCTCCTTTTTGGATCCAGGCCACTTTGGTGCCCGATAAATCAGCGCAAGACGAGGTTAAAGGCTTTTTTGCGTTAATTAATGACATTAGCGATCGCAAAGCCATCGAGACCCAAAAAGATCAGCTGATCTCCATTGCGAGTCACGAGTTACGCACGCCGCTAACCGCTATCCATGGAGCCTTGCAGTTACTGACGAGCGGCGATGTTGCCCCTCTCTCGGCAGCAGGTCAAAAGCTACTGACCGTGGCCGCTAACAGCGGTAAACGCATGGTGGGGTTCGTTAATGATTTGCTCGATTTTCAGTGTCTTGAGCTAGGCCAGATGCCCCTCGCCTGCCGTGATTGTGAGGCCGATGAGGTTATCCAAGGGGCCTTTGAGATGCTACAAATCATGGCCCAAGACCACCACGTCACTCTGGTCGCCCCCCACTGTGTTGAGGCTATTTGGGCAGACCCGGAGCGGATCATTCAGGTGCTGACCAATTTAATCAGCAATGCGATTAACGTCTCACCCGCCGACAGCACGGTGTGGATCACGGCTGAGCCAGCCCAGGATCCCTTTTTTCAAACCATGCGTCCCCCGATCAAATTTCAGGTGCGAGACCAGGGCCCTGGCATTCCCCCGGAGCAGCTGACCCGCATTTTTGAGGTGTTTTATCAGGTTGATACCGCTGATTTGCACCCTCCTGATTTTCACCACCGGGGCCGTGGCCTGGGCCTGGCGATTTGTCGGGGCATTATTGAGCAGCACGGTGGCCGCATTACCGTCAACAGCGTCGTCGGGGAGGGTACCACCGTATCGTTTACCTTGCCTGCCTCGGAGCGGTTGCTTTAGTCTACCCAGACCCGTGAGGGTGTCAAATCTCGAAGAGATTGACAGCTATTGAATGCCCTAGACAAGCAGACCCTCCGCAGGTTGGGGCATCGATGCTTGCAGGGTCCGTGTGACCTCAGCAACTGGGAGATTGCCGTTAATCCGGGTAAGACAGTCTCGCTTTTGGTAAAAGTCAATTAAGGGGACGGTGTGTTCATGGTGGACTTCTAGACGACGGCGAATCGCGTCCTCGCGATCATCCTGACGCCCCGTCGCCAACATCCGCTGAATTAAACTTGCGATCGCAGCCTCAAAATAAATCACCACCGGATGGGGTAACCTGAGGAGCGATAACAACTCATCAAAGGCCTGGGCCTGGGATATCGTGCGCGGAAACCCATCTAAAACCCAGCCACGGGCCGTATCTGGTTGCTCAAGGCGCTCCCGCATCAAGGCCATTATTAAGATGTCAGGCACAAGTTCTCCAGCTTCCACATAGGAGCGGGCCTGGATACCCAGCGAAGTTTTGCCAGCGATCGCCCTACGTAAAATGTTGCCAGTAGAAATATGAGGAATTTGCCAGCGTTTTGCCAGCAGGCTGGCCTGTGCTCTTCTGCCTGCTCCGGGAGGTCCTAAAAAAGTAAACTGCATTGCTTTTAAGAATTGATTATTTGAGGAATAAATTATTGACGACTAGCAGATCAACGCTGCGGCGATGTCACTGGGAACCACCACAGCTCTGAAGCCCTACACACCAAAAATTTAAGCTTTTTTTAATTACACCTCACAATTATAGGCTCAAATTTTGTTATTGGGACCCACCTGAGTCACCAAAGGGTGACTTGGTTCGAGGGTAAAGATTACGCCGTTTCGGAATACTCAAGGGTTAAGTTCGCTGGGGTTTGACGACGAACAACCGTCACACGGAGCAGCTCACTCCCTTCCTGCTCTAAATCTTCCACATAGCCCGGTTGTGCCTGAGCCGCCTCACTTTCTGAGCTAAACGGGCCAAAATAGTACTCGCAACGAGGGGAGTTTGTCGATATTTCCAGCCACCAAGATTTTTTGTACAGACCTATCAGGTAATTAATCAGGCGTTTCATAAAGCAAGATTGAGTGAGGAGGGTAGACGCTTAGCAGGTCTTAAAAAAGCCTACCTGTCTCCTTATACTGTGCTTTTTCTCCTCTGCCTGTCAGTTTGAATACCTTCCTAGAAGAACCTAAAGCCCAAAGGCAATCCCTTAGAAACACTACCTGTCCTGGATAGCCATTGTGTTTTAGCCGTTCTGATACCCTTTTGTCAGGGTCGATAAGTACGAGTCTATCAATACGACACTATCTCTTTATCCCTCTATCAATATGATAATAATCAATACGATAATATCTCGGCTATTTGAGCCCACAGACTGGAGCTATGAGGGTTAGCCTAATCGTTTCTAAAAGCGCTTTCACCCGAGGATTAGACATAATTGTTCTCATCCCTGGCGAAGGCGTCATAGGATGGATAGATGCCTTGCTAAATAAAATTTTTTGCCCCTTCTCCCTTTCTTGAATGCCCCTTGGGCTATAAGCTGGGAGAAGGGGCTGGGGGATTTAGAGACACTCTCCGAGAAGCCGCTGCGCGCCTAGTGCTCTTCTCGCAAAGTGGGCCTGTTATTTGTGTGCAATCGCCTAAGCAGGCTGTGACTGTGCTTTTTTTTGCAAGCGGCTAATAATCTCTGCCTTTTCCAACAGCCCAACCAATGTGCCATTTTCTCGAGTCACGGCTAAAGCTTGAATGCCCTGTTTTTCGAGCTGTCCAATCACCTCTAGCAAAGGCTGATCAGATTGAACCTTAGTTTCCTGAGCAATGGGCTTCAAGAAATCCTCAATCCGACGGGCTGCCCACTGATCCGAGGGGACTGTTTTGAGGGCATCCAGGTCGATAGTCCCAACTAGCTGATCGTTTAGATCTTTTACCAAAAAGCGTTGCCATTTATTCTCACGGCTCGACAGGATTGCCATATCCGCTAATTCGCGGAGGGTGCAATTGACGTCAATAATGGGACTGTCTTCAAGCACCGCGTCAGCAGCCGTTAGCCCCGTCAGCGCTTCTTGAATGGTCGCTGATTGGGCAGATCGGCCTGCGTTTTGTAACATAAACCAACCGATGATCAGCGTCCAGAAGCTGCCAAGGTTGGAGAGCCCCAAAACAGATAACCCCCCCAGCGCAACAGCGGACCAGCCAATCAGCTGCCCCGAGCGACTGGCCCAACGGATGCCCCGATAGCGATTTCCGGTTATTTTCCAGACAATCGCCTTGAGCACATTACCCCCGTCTAGAGGCAACCCTGGAATCATATTAAAGGCCGCAAGAATCAGATTGATATATGCCAGCAATCCAACTATCGCAGCCATTGGCCCAGTCACCAGACCGCTGCTCGCAACCATGGTCAATAAGCCAAACAGGGCTAGACTGACCAGCGGACCTGCCACTGCAATCCAGAAAGCTCCCGCGGGTGTCCTGGCTTCGTCATCCAGGCTGGCCAACCCACCGAATAGAAAGAGGGTAATGGAGTTGACTCGAATGCCTCGTTGTTGAGCCGCAAAACTGTGACCCAACTCATGTAGCAGGACAGAGCCAAAGAGTAGCAGCCCTGACACTAATCCTAGAACCAGGGCCTGCCCTCCTAGCCATGGAAATTGTGCGGCCAGACCGCCGCCAAAATTTAGCGTGGTCAAAGCCAGGACAAAGAACCAGGATACGTTGAGAAAAAAGGGAATCCCAAATAGGCTTCCCACTCGAAAATTACCGTTCATATCAGTCTCCTTTGACTTATTCGGAGCTGGATAATGCGTGTTCAGGCACTGCTTGAGAACTGTTTGAGTGTAGTTACCAGCTCATCCTTAGCGTAACGAAATGTAAAGAGGTCTTTCATCTTCCTCAGGTCGTAATAGCCGTCTGTTGCTCGGTTCGGTCTACAGTCAACCTGATAAAAGCTTGCTGCTAAAAGTTGACTGCTCTCCAGTGCCACCGCTCTCTAGCTTCACCGCTGGCTATAAAAGCCCTTCGAGGACAGCCCTGACAACCCGATAGTCAGTATCTTGCTGTAGCTCAACGAGAACCGCTTGCGCTTCGGGTCCGCCAAAGTATCTCAGGGTCCTAGCGGCCCTGGCCCGAACCGGGCCATTGCTATCCGCAGCTGCCTGAAGGGCTATTGTCAAGGCTTCTGGCGCTTTGGGTGTTTCCTTAAGCCGGATCAAGTTTGCGATCGCAGCCAGTTTTACCGTGATATCGTCTCCCTCAAAGCCCAGGCGACATAACTTCAAGAGAACATCAGGATCCTCTAAATCTTCAAAGGTGGCAAAAATGCTCTGACGGATCAGCCAGTGAGCGTGTTGCTCAAAGAGAGTCACCAGATGGGGAATAGCCTGGGGGCCAAACTTAGATAAAGAATTAGCGGCTTCAGCAATGACATTGGGGTCAGTTTCACGTTCGATGATGCTGAGTAAAGCCTCAAAAGCTTCCTGATTGCGCTTATAGCCCAATCCCATGGCTACAAAAGAACGGATCAAAAACTGCCCATCATACATCCGGCGCTTAAGCAACGGGACAACGACGGCTGGTTCATGGTGACGCAGTTCGGTAATCGCCTTCATCCGAGATTGAGGATTGGGACTGTCTAGAAAGGATTCAATTTGAGGTAGGTTCATAGAAGTTTTCCGATACTCTAAAAAAAGTACTGTTTTGCTATCAGATTGCGGTTATGAGGACAGTTGGGGCTGCACGGCTGATCCTCTGCTACGAGCTTGAAAAGCAAACTCACCGTAGCTGGCTAAGTCGTCGAGTCCACTCACATCCCAACACCTGACCAGAAACGCAAAGCAAGTAAGCTCACTGAAGGCACTACTCCCTTCAATAGGGTTAACTTTTGTAAATTTTACCCTAAAAAAACTTAAACGGGCTCCATCTTCAGGCAGAGGGTGAAAAACCGTGAAAACGAGTATTTCTGCTTGTTTTTCAGTCGATTCAGCAACCCCACTGATTGAGTTACGGTTATCCG
>JBCCRZ010000027.1:0-20876 GCA_039200855.1 Cyanobacteria bacterium P01_D01_bin.44
GACGGTTGAGTGAATGAGTGCCGAGCCCCCCAGTACCTTTGCGAATAATTGGGCCTATCTAAAGACTGAGCTCACTTGGCTCGAGCGTTTGCTGATGCTGACGTTGGCGCGACAGCGACAAAATAGTAAAGACATTAATCGAGTCGCTCGTAACCCCGGTGATCAGGCCAGTAGCCACTGGTGGCAGGGGCTGATTACGGTCAATGGCTGTGCCTATGATGAGGGGCCACCGCCCAAAAGAAAAGCCCCTCAAGGCAAAGCCCAAACCTATCAGCAACAGTTAGATGCGCGCGTTAAGGCCAGTGAAGCCCGTGGCATTTGGCTGGCGGTGCCGAGCCTTACAAAACGACTCAAGCTCAGTCTGTTTGAAAAAAATCTGATTTTACTGACCCTCGCCCCAGAGGTCAATCTCCGGTATGGGCGGCTTTATCACTATTTGCAAACCGGAGAAGACGCTCCGGCGGGGGCACTGCCTACCGTTGATTTAGCGTTGCGCTTGTTGTGTCGCAATGACCTCGACCGGCAGCGAGCACGGACATTCCTAGACAACAACAGCACCCTGGTGGGGCGACAGATTATCCGCTGTGTGAGCTCGGAGCCCAGGACGCTGCTGGCCACCCATTTGCAGCTCGATGCAGGCTGGGTAAACTACTTGCTGGCCGAGCAACCCAATCCATCGCGACTTACTCAATTGCTGACGCGATCAACTGCCCCGCTGGGGCTGGCGTCGGCCCCTGCCCCTTCGGACAAGGTGCCCTGGGATGCGCTGATCGTGCCCCCGATGGTGAAATCACAGCTGCAAATCGTCACCCAGCAGATGCACCCTGAGCGACCTGGTCAGACGGTGCTATTGGTGGGGGAAAATGGCACGGGTAAAACCACGGCGGCCCGTGCGATCACAACTGCCCTCGATCAACCGTTATATATCGTCGATCTCAGTGCAGCCGCCCCTGAGCATTGGCTAGCCCAGTTAGACGCTCTAAGACAGCAGCCATTAGTGCTGGTGAAGTCGGCTCAAAAATGGTTTGGTCGCCAGACTGTGATGGAGTCTGCCCGGCTGACCCAGTGGCTCAATCAGCCAGGTGGATTAATGGTGTTGGCAGTTCGCTATCGCCATAGCGTGCGGGCCAGCTGGCGAGAGCGGATGGATGCCATTGTGGAGCTGCCTGCGCCGGATGCGGAGCTGCGATCGCAACTCTGGCAGCAAAGTTTGCCCCATGGGATACGCTGGTCGGCTTACCTTGATTTAGACATGCTTGCCAAGCAGCTAAAAATCACGGGCGGTCAAATTCACCAGCTCACCCAGACTGCTTTGGCGCTGGCGAACAGTGGCAGCACGGTCAAACTCGACCACTTGCAACAGGCGCTGACCCAGCACGGTTACGTCATCCAGCTTAAGGCTAAGCGACGGTCGTCGAAAAAGGCGAAGGATTAGGCAACTGGCGCAATGGCAGCGGCTTGCCCTGAGCTAGTGGAAGGGCGGGAAAGTGGGCTTCGACGTGAGGCTTCGACGGTGAGCTCAGCCGAATGAGAGGCGGGGAGGTGGGGAATCGCTTCCTCAGCTGCATTCGCGTCCTCAGCTGCATTCGCGTCCTCAGCTGCATTCGCTGCGTCTATCAAAGTCCAAACATTTTGCAAGAGTGTATCGGTGCCTTGGCCGGTGACTGCGGAGATTAAAAAGACTTGCTCGCTGTTGCTATGCGTTTTCAAGTCTTCGGCTAGGGCAGCGGCTTCTTCTGGGAGGAGGGCATCGACTTTATTCAAGGCCAGTAACTGGGGGCGCTCCGCTAGACCCCGATCGTAGGCAATTAGCTCAGCTTGAATAGTTTGGTAGTCTTTGACAGGGTTTTCGGCGGTGGCATCGACTAAATGCAGCAGCAGCCGAGTGCGTTCGATGTGGCGGAGAAAGTCATGGCCTAACCCCAAGCCCTCATGGGCTCCTTCGATCAGACCTGGAATATCGGCAAAGACGGTGCCGTCGCCGGTGGGTTTGCGGACAACGCCTAAATTAGGAATCAAGGTTGTAAAGGGATAGTCGGCGATTTTGGGGCGCGCTGCCGATAGGGTCGCAATCAAGGTAGATTTACCGGCGTTGGGCAGGCCAATAATGCCGACCTCTGCCAATAGCTTTAGCTCCAAGCGAATGCGGCGACTCTCGCCGGGGAGACCCGGTAGGCAGCTCTCTGGGGCGCGATTGCGATTGCTGAGAAAGTGCCTATTGCCCAGGCCGCCTTTGCCCCCCTGGGCGACGGTGAGACGCTGACCAATCTCGACGAGATCGCCCAGCAGTTCGCTGCTATCAGCGTCGTAGACCAGGGTGCCGCAGGGGACGCCAATCAGACGATCGGGGCCACATGCACCGGTTTTATTTTTGGGGCCACCCCGACCGCCATTTTGGCCGCGAAAGCTGTGGGCATAGCGAAAATCTAGCAGGGTTTGCAAGTTGGCTTCGGCAACCAACACCACAGAACCGCCGTGACCGCCATTGCCGCCAGAGGGACCCCCCGCAGGGACGTACTTTTCGCGACGAAAGGCCACCAAGCCATCGCCCCCGTCGCCCCCGGCGACTTCTATTTCTGCGTGATCAATAAATTGCATGGGTTTGACTTTGCTCTAAAATACTGGCTAGCGGGTCTCTCAGACTGGAGGACGAACAGCCGCATCGCCCCTACAAGGTGGCATTGGGAACACCGACGATCATCATTGTGCTGGGCTATGACGCTGATTTTGGTGGGTTGTTGGGTGTTATCCCTGGGTAAAAGAGCTGCTGGTGTTGTTGAACCCACCCTACGACTACCTACCCACTACCCATTACCCTATTCCGGCTGCTGAAGCGAGGCAATCTCTGATTGAATCCGCTGGGCCAGTTCTGCATCATCACGGTGGGCACTGGTGATGTTATTAAATTGTCGCACCGTGAGTCCATTTTCTTCGACAATGATGCGGGCGGCGTTACAGTAGTCAACCAGCACCGACTGGACCCGCGATCGCACCTGTCTAGGGACGTCTGTCAACAATTGGGCATTGGGGCAGCTGAGGTTGTATGCGGTGACATCTAACCCCTGACTGGTGAGAATATCGCTAACTTGAGTATAGGCCGTGAGCCGACTATCATCCATTTGTAGGACAGATTCGGCATAGTTTCGGACTTCTTCGTCGGTGACTGTCTGGGCATAGGCGGGGGCCGTTTCAAAAGAAACGGTTGCCACAGACAGCGTGTGCCGGTGTAGTTTGATGGGGGCTACCCAACTCACGGTGGCAAAGAGACTAACTAAAGCTGTACGCATCCCCCACCGACCCAAGGGATGTCGCCAATTCAAAACATCATGACTCATAGATAAAGCGGGATTCTCCGGGATACAAATGCCGTGATAAATGCCTGACGGCACGATGATGGTTCAAAGGAATTCACGGAGGTCTAGCAGTGATCTAGACGCGCTCAAAAGCGGTTAGTTTCGCATTATCAACCTTAAACGGCTGCAAAGCAATGGCTGATCTCAATTATTTTAGTTTGTAGGGTAAGTAAATCTGGGCCCCCTTGTTTGAGGCTAAATTCAAGGGTGAGGAGGGTTTCTAAGGCGGTTTGCAGCTCAGCAGCAGCGACCGCTCGAACTTCTTTTTGCAGAAAATAAACCCGTTTGGGGTTATTGACCTCAGCGGCCTGGGCGATCACTTTAGGATCGCGCTCGCCCGAGTCCGCCATGACTTTGACCCATAGCCAGGTGCGAAACTGCCCCACTAAGGTGGAGACAATTCTCAAGGCGGGCTCATTTTGGGCAATCAACTCAGACACCAGGCCCAGGGCTTTGTCGGTTTGGCCGTCTCTCAGGGCAGCGGCTAATTGTAGGCTGCTTTGGGTGCTGGTTGAGACAAGGTCGGTCACGGCCTCCGGGGTGAGGGGTTGGGTTTGATCATGCCAGTAGACTTTGAGTTTCTCAAGTTCGTTGTAGAGGCGGCGGGTATTGGCTCCAATCGCCTCGGCTAACAACTCAACTGCTTTGGGCTCAACCCGGAGGCCAACTTCTTGGGCAACCTGATAGACCTGATGGCTAATTTGATCGGTTTTCCAAGGCGGGATGGTGGCAAACTCTCTGACATCGGCATGCTTTTGCAGGAGTTTGGTGGCTTTTAAGCGGCCATCGGGTTTGTTGCCGCTGGTGAGCAGTAGGACCGTGCTATCTGGAATGTTCGGTAGGGTTCTGTCTAGCTCCTGGAGGACGGTGTCTGGGCAGCGCTGGCCCAGGGGGGTTTCTTCGAGCCAGACCAGCCGTTTACCCATGCCAAAGGGGGGCGTCATCGCCTGGTTGAGGGCCTGGATGACGCTGTCTGATGACTCCGGGGCGATTTTGTCGAAATTGAAGCTGGCCCAAGCGGGATCAAGGGTGCGATCGCGCAAATCTGCGATCGCTTTTTTCATCCGAAACTCGTCCGATCCCCAGAAAAAATAAATCGGCATTCTAACCGCTCAGCAGCGCTTCGACAAACTCATAACTAGAGAACGGTCGTAAATCTTCGATCCCCTCACCCGCGCCGATAAAACGAATGGGGAGGCCGAGTTGCTGCACAACAGCAAGGGCAACCCCGCCCCTAGCGGTGCCATCCAGCTTTGTCAGCACTACGCCGCTGAGGTTAGCAGCCTCAGCAAAGACCTGGGCCTGGCGGATGCCGTTTTGGCCCAGGGTGGCATCTAATACCAGCAGGGCTTCCACATTGGCATCGGCGGCTTTTTTATCGATGATGCGACGCACTTTGGCGAGCTCGTCCATTAGATTTTTCTTATTTTGCAGACGACCAGCGGTGTCTATCAGCAATAGCTCCGTGTCCCGTGACAGGGCAGCGGAGATGGCGTCATAGACAACGGCGGCGGGGTCTGTGTTTTGGCCGGGGTTGGCAATCACATCTACGTCGCTGCGCTGGCCCCAGACCTTGACTTGCTCGACGGCGGCGGCTCTGAAGGTATCAGCGGCAGCAATCAAGCAGCGATAGCCTGAGTTTTTGGCAACGTGGGCGAGCTTGCCGATGGTGGTGGTTTTGCCGGCTCCGTTGACGCCGGTCATCATCCAGATATTGAGTTTGTCATTTTCGGGTACAAATAGCAGGTTGTGCTCACCCCCTAGGGGCTCATCAAGCATTGTTCTCAAAAGTGACTTGAGGTAGGCGATGGCTTGATCGGGGGGCAGCACTTCTTCCCGCAGGCGAGTCTGCAATGCCTCAATGATGTGGTCAGTGGCTGCAACGCCGACATCGGCCTGGAGCAGTAGGGCCTCGATTTCAAAAACGGCATCTTCGTTGAGGGGGCCTTGCCCCACAATGGACTTGAGCTGGTTGACCAGCCCCCGCCGGGTTTTGCCCAGGCCCTGACGTAGCTTGTTGAGCCAGGTGATTTCTTCGACTGAGATTTGGTCGGGGCGGCGTCCTTGGGAGGCCAAGACCTCGGCTGACCAGACAAAGGCGTCGTCAAAGTCGATGTCGGGCAGCTCTAGGGGCGACTCTTCTTTTTTTTCGGTGGCAGGCTCGGGTTCGGGGGCTGCGATCGCAGTTTCCTTGAGCCGCTCCAGTCGAGCTTCTCGCTCAGCTTCGGCCTTGGCCCAAAAAGGGGCTGTGATCGCCTCAGCTGCCGATATGCCGGATTCAGATGGCGGAGTCGGGACTTCGGTGGCTGCTGTAATCGTGGGTTCTTCAGGAACGGGTTCTGCGGTAACGCTTTCTTCAGAAACGGGGTCTTCAGGAACGGGGTCTTCAGAAACGGGGTCTTCAGAAACACTTTCCACTTCGGCAGCTGCCGGGGTCGTTTCTGTGGGAACGGTTTCTACCTTGGCTTGAGCTGCTGTTTCCGCGACAGGTGGGGCAGTCTCCTGCTGGCGTTCTTGAATATTTTGATAGGCGGTTTTTGCCCACTTCAAATAGTCCTCGGCGCTCAGTGGTTTGTCGTCAGCGGATGTCGCTGTGGGTTTTGCCCCCTCAGTCGTCTCCTTAGCGGCCTCCTCAGCGGTGTCCGTCTGCTCAGCAGACGTCTCCTCATAGCTACGACTAAACCAGTTAAACGATGACATAACGACTTCCTAAACCAACGGCTCCATGTTTCCCAGGTTGACCCCTCGCCCCGGTTAGGAGGTGCCCGGCTCAGACGTGGCTCCCCCCGACCGTCGCTCTGCATCTAAACGATCGGTTACGCGGCGCATCACACCGTTAATAAAGCGGTATCCTTCCTCATCACTGTACCGCTTGGCGACCTCAATCGCTTCATCAATAGCAACCCGTTTGGGGATGCCCAGATAGAGAATTTCGGTGAGTGAAATTCTTAAAATATCCCGGTCGATGCGGGCCAGGCGCTTAAGGTTCCAACCCACCATGGTATCGTCTAACAGCTGATCGACGGCGGTCAGGTTAGCGGTCAAGTGGGTTAGTAGCTGTTTTGCATAGTCTCGAATGTCGCCCCGATTAGAAAGCTGCACAAACTCCGGCAGCTCAACTGTGATCCCCACTCGATTGATGGCCAGCTCGGCTTGCTCGATGGCATCTTTAACCATGGCCCGTGAACTTTGCAGCTCGGTCGAGCGGGTTTCGCTGTTGAGTAAGTGACGATTTCCCCGCTCCAGCTCAATTGAGGCGGTTTCGAGGGTTTCTTTGATTTCTAGGGTCAAGGCCTTAACGGCTTCGGTCAGTAGGGTGTCTAAATCTTGGGTTAGATTGCCAATGACCTTCTCTGCATGGACTTTATCTGAGCTGTCTGATAGCTGGCTCATGCCCAACAGGGCTAGCTCGCGCGCAATTCGACGGGCTTGCATAGGGTTAAAAGGGAGGGGTTCTCACATTTTCAGCTCAGCTATCTTATCAATCTTCTTCGACCGATAGCATGGTTAGGGGGGAAACCACCTCAGCGACGGAGGCTTCTGAGCCGGTCAGCACCCCTCTAGCATCCTCTCTAGAGGCTTCTAGTTGGGGGTCGTGGTTGGGCTGCACCTGATTGTCTTGGATGGCTTCAGCCAGATTAGGGCCGACAATACCGCCGGACAGCAGCACCTTAAAAGCATCTTCAATCGAGATCGAAAGATTGATGACGTCTGTCTCGGGGACCACCGCATACCAGCCGCTGGTGGGATTGGGGGTAGTCGGGATAAATACGCTCAGCATGCCGTTGGTCTGAGTGCTGACAACGGAGCCCGTAACAAAGGCAATAGCCCACAACCCCCGTCTCGGGTACTCCACCAAAATGACCCGACGGAATCGGCTCTTAGAATCGCGTAGCAGGGTCTGTAAAAGCTGTTGGAGAGTTTTGTAAACCGATCCTGCCAGGGGAATAGATTGCAGTATACGTTCGCCAAAATCTAGCAGCCATCGACCGGCAATATTGCGGGCCATCAGGCCAATAATCAAAATTGCCAGCAGCGGCACAGCAAAAGCAATGGTCAAATTGAGTAGATCGACTAAAACGGGGTGAAACCCGGTAAACGGACTGAGCTGTTTCGGAAAGCGAGTTAACGACCGAATTACCCAGTTGGCTACTGTAATTGTCAGCCAAATGGTCGTCGCCAGTGGGATCACCACCACCAAACCTGCTATCAGATCGTTCTTCAAATCTTGCTTGAAGTTTTTCAGCACAGACTACCCGGATATGTCCTTAAACAATATGAGTGCAAAATTATGAGTGAAAAATTAAAGTACTTTTGGAAAAATGTGCTTTTAGAAAGCGTTAACACTCTGTTACATCAAGTTTAACTTGGCTTTTTAAATATCGAGCTTGGCATAATGGGATCGGTCACCCGCAAGGGGGTTCCGCATATCTCTAGTTGTGAGTATTCCTATCCTAAGACATTTGGTATCGAGGTTGACAGCCCATGGTTTGAGTAGGGAGCTCTTGCCTGTAACTTAGCGATCTTATAATGCCCACGACTTAGAAGTACGCTGCGCTGGTGAGTGTGCTGCGCTGGGGAATAGGTGAGTACGCTGCGCTGGGGAATAGGTGAGTACGCTGCGCTGGGGAATAGGTGAGTGCGCTGCGCTGGTGAGTGCGCTGACGCTGGTGAATGGTGAATACCTCTGAATCCTGGAATCACTCCCTCACCATCTCACCCCCTAACCTTTCCAAGGAAACGTTCAGTATTTAGCCGTCCAGAGTCTCAAGGGGTAGATAGGCAAGCCTAAATCTGTAATATCTCTCGAGCCAGGTTGAGGTAAAACAAGACCCCCAGCACATCGACAATGGTGGTAATAAAGGGGGCTGACATCAAGGCCGGGTCAAGCCCTAGCTTCTGAAATAGAAACGGTAGGGCGGCCCCCGCACTGGAGGCCAGTAGCGAAATCCCGAGCAGGCTCGTACCGACGATCACGGCAACGGCAAGATTGCCCTGTAGCCAATAGGCCCATCCAGTGACCGCAATCGCCAGGATGCATCCGAGAAATGCACCGGCGGTGGCTTCTCGGCGAATGACCGTAGGCGCATCGCGGATTTCAAGCTCGTCGGTGTTGAGCCCTCGAATCACCACCGTCGAGGACTGGGCACCGACGTTACCCCCCGTGCCAGTGAGCAAGGGCATAAAGGCGGCTAAAATAGCGAAACTGCTGAGCAGGTCTTGTTGACTGCTGATCAAGGCGGCGGTGACAGTGTTGGTGACCAGCAACACCGACAGCCAAACGACTCGCTTACGGGCGACGGTTAACAGGTTGGTTTGAAAGTAGTTATCGCCGCCCGACTGCACCCCGCCCAGGGCGTAGATATCTTTGGTGGCTTCTTCTTCTAAAATGTCGATGACGTCGTCGACGGTAATGATCCCAACCAGCCGCTGCTCAGTGTCGACCACGGGCACTGCCAAAAAGTCATACCGCTGGATCAGCCGACCCACTTCTTCTTGGTCAGTGTCGGTCTGCACCGAGACAACCTCTCGGGTCATCAACTCCCCCAGGGTTTTGTGGGGTTGTCCAATCACCAACTGACGCAGGGAGAGAATGCCGGTCAGTCGTCGGGCATTGTCGGTGACATAGAGGTAGTAGACGGTTTCACTCACGTGGGCCAGGGCTCGAATCCGCTCCAGCGCTTGCTCGACCGTCCAATGTTCTTTGAGTGAGATGTACTCGGGCGTCATGATCCGCCCGGCGGTGCCCGCTTCGTACCCGAGCAGCAGAGCGGTGGATTTACGCTCCTGGGCACTCAACTGCTGGATCAGTTGCCGAACGACCTTAGCGGGGAGTTCATCAAAGAGTCTGGCTCGATCGTCCGGCGACATTTTATCGACAATATCGATGACGTCCTGACGCTTAAAGTCTTCGATCAGGGCTTGTTGAACACTGGTATCCAGATTTTCATAGACTTCGATGGCTTCTTGCTTGGAGAGCAACCGAAAGGCAAAGGCCTGCATCGTATCGGGCAGACCTTCAATGGCTTCGGCAATGTCAGCGGGTTGCACGGGCACCAGCAAAGCTTTGGCCCCCTGGAAGTTTTCTTGCTCCAAAAGGGCCTGTAGCTGCGATCGCACCAGCTCCCTCAGTTCTTTCCGAGAGACCGTTTGCAGCTTGGTAGAAGTGTGTTCAGTTTCGGTCACCGCTCCCCCCAAGTCGCATATTATTGGATGCCTATAGTCTAGTGGGCGATTGGGCTCCCGAGAAGCACCTAGCTCAGATTTATGCCCACTTTGTGGCCCTATGGTAGGCTGCGTACCCCCATCTATCTACCTGGGGAGATAAATACTTTCTCACCATTGAAATCATTTTCAGGATGAATGGTTTGTTTTACCCCCTCACCCTCTCACCCCTGCACCCCCAGCCTTAAAGCAGCCCTCAACCATTGCTGACTAAAACCGGGCCGCTATAGTAAGCCGTAGGCTCAGCAGGTTGCAGATAAGCCGTATTGGCGACCACGATGCGATCGCGCCCCTGCAATTTTGCCGCATATAACGCTTCATCGGCCATTCGAATCAGGGTCTCAGCAGACTTTCTCACCCGTGGCACCGTACTGGCCACACCAATACTCAAACTCACAAACGGTTTTGCCGATGAGGCTTTGTGGGGCCAGCGGCGGCTGGTTAACTCGGACTGAATCCTGCGAGCCATTCGGGCCGCCCTCTGGGTCGTACTCACTGGCATGACGATGGCAAATTCTTCACCCCCATAGCGGGCCACGACGCTGGTTTTGCTGTGGGTGACCTCAGTGATCACATGGGCAATCATCTGTAGGCAACTATCGCCAGCCGGGTGACCGTAGGCATCGTTATACGCTTTGAAATGGTCTACATCACACATCATTAACGCCAGCGGCTGTTGGGCATTGCCCATTTTGACCCAGAGGTTATCGAGTTGCTGGTTAAAGCCCCGACGATTGGCGATTTGGGTCAGGGTGTCAATGTAGGCCAGGCGCTGCAGGGTCTGGTTTTGTTGGGCGAGGTCAGAGGTAATGGCGGCCCGCTCACGCAGGGTGCGATCGCGCTGCTTGAGCTGGTTGCTCAACCCCGCGTTATCGATCTTGAGCCGTCGCACCAATTGACCCAACTGCAAATGATTTTGCAACCGCAGGACGCACTCCTCAATACGGATGGGGAGAGATAGATAATCATTGCCGCCACTGCGCAACGCCAGGATAGACTGCACTTTGGAGATGGCGCTACCGACAAAAACCACCGGTGTATCCTGTAGCTCAGGCGCATTTCGAATTGACTCACACAGCTGGTACCCATCGGCTCGGGAGGTGTGCAAATTAATCAAAACCAGGTCAGGCA
The DNA here is from genome assembly GCA_039200855.1 of Cyanobacteria bacterium P01_D01_bin.44. GTDB lineage: Bacteria > Cyanobacteriota > Cyanobacteriia > Phormidesmidales > Phormidesmidaceae > SIO4C1. Next base: position 10,710 of record JBCCRZ010000027.1, read on the forward strand.
TCATCGCCTGTACTGTTTGCATGTTGGCCTGGGCATCAATGTGGACCTGGACTTTATACCCACGCAGCTCTAAGGCGTCTAGTAATGGTGTGAGTTCCCGCTCTGGCGAATCAATGGCCAGGACGAGAATTGATTGGCTTTTTGGAAAAAAACGGCTGCTCATGGCTTTCAACAGGGTCACTAAACAGAGGCATCTGTACAAACTGACGCCGACCAATCAACAGGGATATTAGGAGTAAACAGCTGGCTTAATGAATACTTAGAGCAGGATTTGCCCTATGGAGCGATTTATTAAGTCATCAGATAAAGATAAAAATACTCAGAAGATTATTAAGAAAAAGGTTGCTAAGCGGTAGAGGTCAGAAATTTATTTTGCATTCTCAAAATAACAATTTAAGCTGATAAATAACTCCGTAGAAACACCATGGATTCATATTTTTCAACACGCCAGGGGAGCGCCTAAATGCCAATGATCTCCGAAGTTAAGCCGTGACTTATAGAGTTGAGTTCTCCGCAAAAATAACGAGCTGTCTGACAAGACACCTGGCTTTTTTTTAGGTGCAAACACTGATGGGTTTTCAAGGCCTATTCTGCAAGATAATCAAATCAAATAAATTTGATTTCAATACCCTAAATAAAAGGGGCTGACCGTCGTCAGCCCCTTTTATTTGGCGAGTTACGCCGCCAGCCCTCTGTGTCTTAATAGCGGTGCCGTGCTGGGTTCGCGGCCTCGAAATGCCTTAAATATATCCAGCGGAGGGCGGCTACCCCCCGAGGCCAGGACCGTATCCCGAAACCGACGTCCCGTTGCTTTAATCGCGGGTTCATTTTCTAACCCGACTTCCTCAAAGGCAGAGAAGGCATCTGCGCTCAGGACCTCGGCCCAAAAATAGCTGTAGTAGCCCGCTGCGTAGCCACCGGCAAAAATATGGCCAAAGCTGCACAAAAAGGCATCATCGGGTAAGGGAGGAAGCACCGTCGTTTTTTGAGCGATGCGATCGCGCAACTCCCAGAGCGTTTCATCGCCACCGGGCTGGTAGCGCGTGTGCAGTTCTAGATCGAGCCAGCCAAAATTGACCTGGCGCAAGATAGCACTGCCAGTCATAAAATTGCGGGCTGCCAGCAGTTTTTGATAATCCGCTTCGGGTAGCGGCTCACCTGTTGCATAGTGTCGGGCCATCTTCAACAGGGTGGCCCGGTCATAGCACCAGTTTTCCATAAACTGGCTGGGCAGCTCGACCGCATCCCATTCGATATTGTTGATGCCCGCCGCCTCGGCATAGTCTACCTGGGTCAGCATGTGCTGTAGCCCATGGCCAAACTCATGGAACAGGGTCTCAACCTCGCGGAAGGTCATCAGGCTAGGCTTGCCATTGATGGGTGGCGACTGGTTGCACACCAGATAGGCCACTGGCAATCGTACCTGCTCGCCTGGTTTAACCCTGGCGCGGTTGATACAGTCGCCCATCCAGGCACCGCCGCGTTTTTCAGCCGGTCGGCTATAGGGGTCGAGATAGAAATAAGCCATGGCTTGCCCCGCGTCGTCCGCAATTTGAAAATAGCGAACATCGGCTTGCCAGATGGGGGCCTGCCCATCGACCGCCGCAATACGCACCCCAAATAGCCGCTCCGCCAGCTCAAATAATCCCTTCAACACCTGGGGCAGTGGGAAATAGGGGCGCAGGGCTTCTTCATTCAGGTCAAACTCGGTTTCGCGCATTCGCTCAGACCAAAAGGCGATATCCCACTGTTTGAGATCCTCTGCTTCGGGTGCGCCCTGGGCTTTCGCAAAAGCACTGAGATCTTTTAGCTCTTGCTGGGCAGCGGGGTAGCTGGCACTGAGGAGCTCCTGCATGAGTTGCTCAACGGCACTGACCGAGGGGGCCATTTTACGGGCCAGACTCAACTCGGCGTAGTTCTCAAAACCCAGTAGCGTCGCCTGCTGCCGCCGCAGGTCTAAAATCTGCTCGATCAGGGGCAGGTTGTTGAGTTCGCCCGATGACGCCTTGGTCATGTAAGCCCGATAGACTTTTTCACGCAGGTCACGACGACGGCTGTGGCGCAAAAAAGGAATATAGCTGGGAAAATCGAGGGTAATGCACCAGGGACCTGCCTCAGCGGTCGCTTCGACTCCATCGTCAGCGCAGGCAGCATTGGCCGCCAGGCTGAGTAAGCTGTCCGGTAGGCCAACCACCTCTTCTGGGGTGGTCAGCATCAGCCGAAAGGCCTTGGTCGCATCTAAGACATGGTTTGAGAACTGAGTCGAAAACTCGGCCAGCTTTTGCTGAATTTGATTAAAGGTATCGCGTTGTTCGCCTTCTAACCCGACTCCGGATAGCTCGGCATCTTGAATAGCTGAGCTGACAATCCGCTGCTGGGCTGGGTCGAGTTGTGCCCACTGATCGCTACCGCGAAGCTGCTTAAAGGCGGTGTAAATCGCCTTGCTCTGGCTGAGGCGGGTGGCAAACTGCACCAGGGAAGGCTGCACAGCTTCGTAGGCGGCGCGCAACTCAGAACTATTTTTAACCCCCATCAGGTGACCCAAAATGCCCCAGGTCCAACCTAGCCGTTCACTGATCTGGTTCAGGGGCTCAGCCAGACCTTCCCAGGTGGGCTGGACAGTGTTCTCCAGGGCAACCAGTTGCTTGGTCAGCATGGATATCAGTGCATCGACGGCAGGCTCCACCTGCCCAGCCTCGATCTGCTCGAAGGGGGGTAACCCTTGGCCAATGAGAAGTGGATTTTGGACCTTATGCTGGGTAGTCGCTGATTGGGTAGTTGCTGATTGGGTAGTTGCTGAACTCTGTGCACTCATAAATACCTTTAAGCTTTTCTCGTAGTCATTCCGACTTTGCTTACCTATTTACTATACGTTTAAACCTAGCTAAATGGCAGGGCTAAGCGGCCGGACCTATCTGGCTAAATGACCGTGCCCAATGACTGAACTTAATTTAATCGGGAGGACAAAACAGTAGCGGACGGGCGTCTGGATAACAGTCTGGGTTGAGATGACCGGGCATGATGGGTGAGTGCGGTGAAGCGTCTTGGGATGTCTGCCGGTTGTCATGTCGCTTGGTGAGGATGGATGGAAAATTCCCTGCGGCGAATCGTTTTGGGATTTGTGTTTTTCTCCCTGACAGTGGTGATTGCTGTGGGGGGCTATATATTTGCAGGCTGGGAGCCGCTAGATGCCATTTACATGGTGGTGATTACGATTTTTGGGGTGGGCTATGGCGAAGTCAAACCCCTTGAATCATCTTCTATCAAAGTTTTTACCATCTTAGTCATCATTGCTGGGGCGCTGTCGGTGGCCTACATTGTGTCCGGTATTGTTCAAGCGATTGCCGCAGGTGAAGTTCGCAAAGCTCTTAATCTAAAGCGTATGTCCCAAACCATTGCCAGCTTAAATGCCCACGTGATCATCTGCGGCTATGGGCGTATTGGTCAGATGTTGGCCCAGCGTTTAGCCACTACCCGAGCCGCCTTTGTGGTGTTAGACAGCGATCCGACTCGGATCACGGCGGGGCAAGAACTCGGCTATCTGATGTATCTTGGCAATGCAGCGGATGAAGGCTGCTTGCAGGCGGTGGGGATTCACCGGGCCAAGGCGCTGGCCACGGTGTTGCCCAATGATGCGATGAATGTGTTTATTAGTCTGACGGCGCGGGAGTTAAATCCTGATTTAATGATCTTGGCACGGGGAGAGCTGCCCTCCACGGAGAAAAAGCTGCGCCTGGCGGGGGCCGATCATGTGGTGTCACCCACAACCATCAGCGCGATGCGGATTGCCCACGTGCTGACCAATCCAGCGGCGGTTGATTTTCTTTCCCAGGGGGAAGACCGCACAATGCTGAATTCGCTGCTGGCCGAAATCGATATTCAAATTACTGAACTCCCCATCGAGTCTCAGTCGCGACTGGTGAGGGCCACGATTGGGGACATTGAGGTGAGGGGCAAGGGCACGTTTATCATTGTGGCCCTGAGGCGTCTCAGTGGTGAAACCTTGATTCATCCTGACCAGGAAACGGTCTTAGAGGTCGGGGATTCGGTGCTGATTATGGGTCACCAGGGAGATATGCCAAATTTTATTCAGCGACATACGGCCCGCAAAGAATTGCGGTATCGCGGGGCGCGGGTCCGGTAGGGGCGAGGTGACCTCGCCCCTACTGGGCACTATATCCCTGGATATTTTCGGGGCGCAGGGGCTGCAAAATACGAGCCGACTGGGTGATCATGCCCTCTGGGCCTTTGACCACGACCAGATATTGACCTGCATTAAGGCGATTGCGATAGGGCAGGGCGTCCCCGCTGCCAAAGGCGATGCCCACGCCACCGCCGACAAAAAAGCTGCCCAGGGCTCCAGAGGCTGCCCCCAGAAACCCGCCAATAATTTGGTTTCCTAAGGTGCCCGCCCAGGGAAAGGTATTGAGGCCAGTAATGCTATCAAACAAAAAACCGGCGATAAACCCGAAGGGCACTAGCCAGATGGCCATCAGTCGCATTTGTTTTTGGCCTTGCTCGTTGGGGTCGATCAGGCCGTACTCATCCGCAGACTGATAGCCTCGGCCTAAAATGGCCACGTTTTGTAGTGGCACGTTGGCGTCTTCTAATGCGGAGTAGGCTTCTTCGGCTTTAATGCGATCGCTCAGGACCGCAACGAGATAGTTCATGGTTTGCAGCAGCTGGATAGGCACTGTTCTATTATCCCGCGGTCTGGGCTGCTGCTGCTCCAAAATTTGGATTCCTCAAAATCGGAGCTCTAGAAGTCAGATCTAAAGTTTCGCTATAGCCCCAACCACAAATCTGGGAAAACTTAATCGAGTTTTCAAATCCGGTGGCGGGCACGTAGGGTTACCCCTGTCACAATTTAAGCATTCTTGAGATGACAGGTTCTCATGCCCGCTTCACGTTTGCAGGTGCATCCGAGACAATTTTTGAGGCCCAACCCAATGGTGGCAAGTCTAATGGCAAGTCGTTTAACTCAGCTGCGGCAGCAGGTTCGCGTCAGCAAAAACGACTGGATACAGCGGTATTTTCAGTGGCGTATTGAGGCGGCTCCAGCGCCCTATCAGGTTGCCTTGCGCCCTGCCCCTTATCGCTTTTTACTGGTGCTGAGCCATATGCGGTCAGGGTCCTCTTTGTTGACCCATTTGCTCAGTGCCAATCCCGATGTGATTGGCTATGGTGAAACCCATATTGAGTATGCTGGAGCGGCTGATTTTAAGCAGCTATTGCAGAAGGTCTATTGGCAGGCCCAGGAGTTTCGCTCTCTGAGGGATATACAGAATCTGCGCATGAATCATCTGTATGCAATGGATAAGGTGCTGCATGACAAAAAGTTTTTGAGTCGTGATTTTTTAGCGGACGAGCAGGTCTATGGACTCTTTTTGCTGCGGGAGCCAAGTCGCAGTCTGGCCAGCATTGCCGACCTCAAGCCCCACTGGAGTGAGACTGACACCCTCAGCTACTACACGGGACGGCTGGCCACCCTGGTGGAGTACGCCCAACTCATCGACAATCCGGCACGTACCCTGGTGGTGACCTACGAGCAGTTGCTCGATCAAACCGCTGAGGCCCTTGCCACCCTACAGCAGTTTTTGCGGACGCCGACGCCTTTTTCGGAAGAGTATCAGGTGATGAAAACCACTGGTATGAAAGGAGTAGGCGACTCGAAGGGCAAGATTAAAGCGGGCAAGATTGTGCGATCGCAACGGCAGCTTCAGCTCAATGTCTCCTCCGACACCTTGACGACGGCTAAGGCGGCCTACCAATCAGCCAGTGAGCAGCTGATGGAAATTTGTACCCGTCTTTAGCTTGTCCGTCTTCAGTTTGTCCGTCTTCACCGTCTTCAGTCTGTACCCGTCTTTAGACAGCTGCTGACCCCGGATGGAGACCCCACCGCTATTTGTAAATCCTATAAACCTTGTTATGAACTTAAAAAAGCGATCCATCCTGGCGTTCATCCTGGCCAGCGGCCTGATGCTGTGGGGACTAGGGAGGCAGCTCGCCCCCGCCTGGGCCCATGATCCCCACGATGTGGTGCAACAGATCGAGATATCGCCTACCTATGATCAAGATCAGACTCTTTATCTCTTAGTGCGAGGCAATTTTCTCAAGTCGCAAGATGGCGGCAAGACCTGGCAGCGACAGGTTAACGGGTTAAATGCAAAAGGGCCCCCCCTAAGCTTTACGATCTCGCCCCAGGTTCCCAACCAACTCTATTTGAGCACTGAGAGCGATGGAGTCTATAAGTCTATTGATGCTGGTGAGTCCTGGCAGTCAGTGAATCAAGGCCTGTCAGAGCTGGCTATTACCCAAGTTGTGGTGTCGCCCACCAAACCGGATGAGGTTTTGGCGGTAGGGCACGACGGTCATATTTTTCGCAGTGATAACGGCGGCACTGGCTGGTCACAGGCCCTGGAAACTGCCTCGCCAGTCAGTGCGATCGCATTCTCCTCAACCCAACCAGAGCGAGTTGTAGCTGGCGATCAGCAGGGCAATCTGTATGGCTCCACCGATGGCGGCGAAACCTGGGCTCCCTTGGGCGGTGTCCCGGAAGGGGGGGCGATCACCAGTGTGAGTTTCCCGATTGGGGCTGCTGCTGGTCAGTTTTGGGTGGGCACTGAACAGGCTGGAGCGCTAAGCACCGTGGATGGGGGTAAAACCTTGACCCCTATGAATGAGGGGTTGAGCGAAATGTCTGTGCAGGCAATTGTTGGTCAGGTAGAGCCGGATAAAGATCAGCCTACGCTGTATGCGTCTACCGCCAATGACGGTGTTTTCTACTCCGAGGGGGGTGAGCGTTGGCAGCCGATGGATGGGGGGCTGACTAAGACCGAGCAGGCCGACAAAATGGGCTTTCCCCATTTCACGCGACTGGCCCTCTCCCCTAGCTTTGCCGAGGACGGGACTGTTTTAGTGAGTGGGTTTAACGGCCTGTTTAAAACCACAGACCGGGGTCAAACCTGGGTGCAGCTGGATACGTTGGCAGGCGACATTGTGATGGCGGTGGCGCTATCGCCCAACTATGCCACCGATGGCACTTTGGTGGCCGCCACCTACGTGGGCGAGGCTTACCTCAGCCAGGATGGGGGAGATACCTGGCAACCCATGGCTAAGGGACTAGAGCTGCCCTACTTTACCGATAGCTTTGAGCCCATCGAGCGTAACGACGACCCGCGTCGCTTCCAGGCGCTGGCGTTTTCGCCTAACTATAGGGCCGATCAAACCCTATTTGGCACCATTTTGAATAATGGTGTGCTGCGCTACAGCCAAAAACAAGGCTGGCGATTGCATCGATTTCAACAGTGGGAGCGGGCAATTGCGATCGCGCCGTCTCCGAATTTCAGCCAGGACCAAACGCTCTTTATCGTCGGTCAAAAAGGGCGTGTTCATCGCTCCAGCAACGGCGGAAAAACGTTTTCGAAAGTGGGTGATATAGACACTCAGGTTGGCAATGAGTCTCCCTTTATGGTGGTCTCCCCTGATTACGCCAACGACCAAACCGTCTATATCACCGGACCAGTGGGGATCTACAAAACCACCGATGCGGGCAAGACTTGGCAGGCAGTCACCGATGCGGAGCAATTTAAAACCCGGCTGAGCCTGCGACTGGCGATCTCTCCTGACTATGCTAATGACCAAACTCTGTGGGTGGGGAGTAGTGAAGGGCTATTTCAAACCCAAGATGGCGGTGCTACCTGGGCTGAGGTGTCTGGAGCCTACGGCGAGCAACCCTATATCGAAGCGGTCGTGGTTTCCCCTAGCTATGCCACAGACCAGACGATGTTGGTGAGTGTTCGCGGCCAGGGGCTTTTCAAAAGCACCGATGGGGGCGACTCCTTTGCCCCGGTTGGGGATGCGACCCTACCTGTCTCAATCGTCTCTAATTTTGAATCCTCAGCGATGTCGCTGCTGATTTCTCCAGGGTATGCCGAGGATCAGACCCTCTATGGATTTGGCTCCGTCCAGAGCGAAATTTTCAAATCGACCGATAGCGGGGGTACCTGGCAGACCCTTGCCCTCCCGAAGGCTGAAATTTTCGAGGCCTACAACCGCTATCAGCACACCTTCTCGAGTCAGGCCCGCATCTTTTTCTACCTTTATCGCAACCGCCTGCTGAAAGGGTTTTTGGCAGTGGTGGCCGGTGGGCTTAGCTACGGCGTTTTGAGTGCCCTATCACAGTGGGTCAAGTTACCCTGGCTAAAACGCCCGTTTCGGATAGCGGCGGCTGGGCTGGTGACTTGTCTAGCGCTGACTGTCTTATTTGTGTAACCCCCTATTGGCATAAGCTCCCAGAATTCTTGAAGAATCTTGGGAGCTGCACTTAAAGGTGATCTAGTTCACAACTTGGGGGCGTAAAACTTGATGTCCTTACAACTATCGACTGTAAAAATAACTATCGACTGTAAAAAGCTGCGGAACCGCGATATATACGTTCGGCCTGCTCTTTAGAGAGTCGGGTGACCCCTGGCAGGTGGCTTTGTGGGGTGACTTTGCGGCCAACGGTCAGGGGGCTACTCTCTGGATGGGACCCGGAGGAGCCATTGAGACGACTAAAGGGGGGCATAAAGGCATGGCGTTCGGCATCGTAGGCGAGGACGCTACCGTTACCGATGTTGTAGATCCAACCGTGCAAGGACAGGTCGCCGCTATACAAGCGGGAGTGGACTGCCGGGTAGGTGCGCAGATTTTCAATCTGGGTCAAGATGTTTTCAGCCACCAAGACCTCTAGTTTTTCAGTTTTTTCGAGGCCAGCGTAGTTGTCTTCTACCAGTTGACGAGTCGCTTCGGTGTGCTTGAGCCAGTTGTAAACAAGGGGCATTTTGTCTTCTAGCTCACCCACCTGCAAGAGGCCTTTCATGGCACCGCACCCAGAGTGGCCACAGATGATGATGTGCTCCACCTCTAGCGATTTAACCGCATATTCAATGGTGGCTCCCTCTCCGCCATTGGTCGCGCCGTAGGGGGGGACCAAATTACCTGCGTTGCGAATCACAAACAGCTGGCCCAACTCAGACTGGGTGATCAGCTCTGGGTCAACCCGAGAGTCGGAGCAGGTGATAAACAAAACGTTGGGGCTCTGACCCTTGACTAGCTCCGCCATGAAGGACTGATGCTCAGGGACGTAGTTATCCTGAAACTCTCTAAGGCCCTTAATGAGTCGCTTCACTGACGGTATCCTCCCGATGCCTGCTTCTTTAATTGTTATCTCATATCTTTAGATCTAAAAATGCAAAGTTTTGCTTATGGCGATGATTAGATGAGGCGTTGGTCAGTCATAGGCAGTAAGCAGTAGCCGGTTATAAACTTGAAAGCTGTGGATTTGTAGTGTGGAGAGGCCTCAATGACCCAGAACCTGCCTTCTATTAAGGCGATTTATACAGACGGTGCGTGCTCGGGTAACCCTGGACCAGGGGGATGGGGAGCAGTCCTCTACTTTGAGGATGATAGCTGCCACGAGTTAGGTGGCGGCGAGACCTCTACGACGAATAACCGGATGGAAATGCAGGCTGCGATCGCATCGCTTCAGCTATTGGCTGACAGCGACTATGGCCAACCAGTTGAGCTGCACACCGATAGTGAATATCTCAAAAAGGGAATTACCCAGTGGATTCGAGGCTGGAAGCGCAAGGGCTGGAAAAACTCTGCGGGTAAACCTGTGCTAAATCAAGATTTATGGAAGCAGCTAGATGCCTTAGTCGAAGAATTAAAACAAGACAAAAACGTTGCGATAGAATGGAAATATGTACGTGGGCACTCTGGCAATCAAGGTAACGAAAGATGCGATGCAATTGCTCGTGCGTTCTCGTTGAATCAGTCTATTGATCTGAAGAAAAAAGCATTTAAATCAGATAATAATAATCGAGGTCATAGCGTTACTTCACCCGAAGCTACTAAGATCGCTCGTGAAAACACGAATCAAATTCTTGGTTCTTCAGCGCTAAAATCCTACGGTGAGGACCGCTATGAAGGAGATCAATTAGTGGCAGATTCAGATAATCAGGAGCATGGAGGCGCGAGGATCACTCGACTGCGAGATTCGTTAGAGACTTTGCAAATCGCTGATGAAGTTTCCAAACAAGGCTTTCTAATCACCAGTTCTGAGCTGGCTGACTTGATGGATGTCAACGCGAGTGCGGTGACCAGCCGGGGAGACTACTGGGC
>JBCCRZ010000028.1:0-20795 GCA_039200855.1 Cyanobacteria bacterium P01_D01_bin.44
AAAAACAGTACTAGCAGTATATCCTTAAGCTTCCGTAAGGAATGAAAGAATATAAGTCACTGCTAACAAATCCATCAAAATTATCTAACGAACTTTAGATAATTACGGGCAAACTAAAGCATGACGACTAGGCTTATGCTAAGAACTTGCGGTCTGAACAGTTATGTCTCAGACAGTAGCCTAAATCTTAACTAAGTTTTATCGTAACGGTTCAAATGCAATGGTTTGGCAAACACGGGGCAACCTCAATCCATGACAGCTGGTTTAAGAACATCTACGATAGATTTGCTCAAGCGCTTTAACCGGGCGTTTCCCCAGTTCTATGACCAGTTTGTGAGCAGCGAAATCCAGCTGCAAAACCTGAGACTGGCCTATCAGCTTTACAAAACCAAGAAAGCCGTCATCGAAGTTAAACCAGAGGGCAACCGCAGTGCACTACATTTTGCTTACCGTAACCAGTCATTCATCCTCAGCGATATTTTTGGAGTATTGGCAGCCTACGGCCTGACGATTCATAATCTCAGCCTCTATGGGCAAATCTATCCACCTATGCTGGTGTTTATTAAGCTGGTGGTTTCGCGTGGCGGTAAGGCACTTACAGACAAAACGGCTGACAACGTTTGTCGCGCGATTCGAGAGGCCCTGGCAGGTCGCTTTGAAGTCGAAGAAATGCTCAGCGTTGAATTTAACTTAGATGCGGGGCTAGAGCAGGTTGAAACTGAGTTTTATGTGGATCCGGTCTTCCATTTGCCAGCCCTGTTAATTGAGGCCGATAACCAACCTGGGCTGTTTTACAAAGTGATGTATGCCATTTGGCAAGAAGATTTGCTAGTGGTTAATGCTAATCTACTAGTATGGCGGGGACGCACGCGATTGATCTTGTACCTCCTGGGTCCAAACGAGAGCCTGATCCCAGAATATCTGGGACAAAAAATTGCGGAAAGTGTTCGGCATCGCCTACTAGGCCAGCCGTTTTAACTATTAGGACTTATCCTGTACGATGCCAGTGGCCAATGTCTTGGGGGTCCCTCATACCTATGAGCTGACACCCGCTGAGCTGACATCCACGACACCCCAGTCAACAGCTCTAGTTTTTATCCATGGTTGGTTACTAAGCCGCCACTACTGGCGACCCATGATCCAAGCTTTGTCAGCGGAGTATACCTGCTTGGCCTACGACTTGCGGGGCTTTGGGGATTCTACCCAGCAGCTTGACCGACGGGACCAGCCCTGCCTCCTTACCTCAACAGGGCAACCCTCTGAGGCGACCGCAGAAATATCACCGTCTAGTCCTCAGCAAAATTCTCAGCAGCAGGTTGTCCAATTTGCGCCGCTATCCGCTTCGATTTATAGCTTAACGGCCTATGCCGAGGATCTGATTTCCCTTTTGCAAACCCTCAAATGCGATCGCGTTTGGCTAGTAGGACATTCCCTTGGGGGCAGCGTCGCCCTGTGGGCCGCCCATCTCGCCCCAAAACTAGTGCAAGGGGTGATTTGCATGAATGCTGGGGGGGGAGTTTATATCCAAAGAGCCTTTGATCAGTTTCGCACTGCTGGGCAGCAAATGGTCCAGGTCAGACCCCACTGGCTGCGCCATTTACCGCTGCTGCCACGCGTATTTGCCAACATCATGGTGACCCATTCGCTCCAGCTGCGGTGGGGGCAGCAGCGGCTCTATGACTTCCTCAGAGCCGACGCCCAAGCCGCCCGTGAGTCACTGCTCGCCTCAACCACCGAAACAGAAGTCCACCGTTTACCTTATCTGGTCTCTAAACTTGAGCAGCCCGCCTACTTTATTACTGGTAGCAACGACCAGGTCATGGAGCCTCGCTACGTGCGCCACCTGGCCAGCTTCCATAGCCTGTTTCGCCAAGGACAGCCCAATGTGATTGAGTTAGCCCAGTGTGGCCACTTTGCCATGCTCGAGCAAACCCGCCAGGTGGCGAAGACGGTGCAGGAGATTTTGGAGAAAAGCGAGAGGGTGGAGGGTAGTGGGTAGTGGGTGAAGAGATAGGTGGGGAGGGTGGGGTAGGTGGGGAAAGGGGAGAATTGGGTATACATCCATTAACCTATCCTCCCTATCTCCCTCATCTCGCTGCCGTAACCGTAGTCGCTTGCCCACCATCCTCTACCCTCTACCTATACAGACTCATTACCTCTGTCACTGGCATCCTTGACTGACTCCCCAGACCCAGGGACGATTGATGGCCCAACCTAAGATGCTCGGCGGCGGCGCAGGCGATCATGGCGGCGTTGTCGGTGCAAAACCGTAGGGGAGGAAATAGGACCGTTAAATCATGCTGGGTGGCGGCGGTTTGTAGGTGAGATCGCAACCCGCTATTGGCAGCAACCCCGCCCCCCACGACAATCGTGCTCAACCCTTGATCAAGGGCACAGGCCACAGCGCGTTTGGTCAGCGCTCGGGCCACCGTCGCCTGAAAGCTGGCGGCAATATCGGCCACGGGCAGCGATTTGGAGTCTTGCTTTAGACGCTCTACCAGGCGCAACACTGCGGTCTTAAGGCCACTAAAGCTGGCATCGTAGGGGTGATAGCCCCCCTGGGGCAGCGAAATCTTACCTTCGGGTAGGGGAAACGCTTTGGGGTTGCCCTGTTGGGCAAAGCGATCAATCACGGGACCGCCAGGGTAGCCCAGCCCTAGCAGCCGTGCCACCTTATCAAAGGCCTCACCAGCAGCATCATCACGGGTTTTGCCCAACACCTGATAGTCACCACAGCCCTTGACGTAGACCAGGCTAGTGTGGCCCCCCGAGACCAGCAAGCAAAGAAACGGTGGGACTAACTCCGGCTGACTCAAATAGGCAGCATAGAGGTGCCCCTCCAGGTGATGAACTCCGATAAACGGCTTTTGATGCACCATGGCCAGGGTTTTGCCCGCCGACACCCCCACCAGCAAGGCCCCCACCAGCCCAGGCGCACAGGTCGCCGCCACCCCATCAATGGCAGACCACTCAATCCCAGCCTGCTCCAGCGCTGCCGCCAGGATATCCCCCAGGCTAATCAAATGCTGGCGAGAGGCTAGCTCGGGCACAACCCCCCCAAACCGCTGGTGCAAGTCGATCTGGGAGGCCACCACGTTACTCAGGACGATGCGATCGCGAACAATCGCGACTGAGGTTTCATCACAGCTGGTTTCGAGGGCCAAGATGGTAGGCATAGGGCAAGGCGAAAGGCGAAAGGGGAAAGGCGAAAGGGGAAAAAGGGGAAAAAGGGGAAAGGGGAAGGGCGAAGGGGAAAGGGGAAGGGCGAAGGGGCATACAAGAAAAGCGAAGCCGTGCCCTTGGGCTATAGGGAAAAAACATATAGCCCAAGGGACAGACAAGAGCCAGAATAAGCTATTGCACACATTGAGCAATCCCGCTCTAAGGCGCTTGCAGCTAAATGAGCTCCCTGCCGTTGCCCATTACCCATTACCCATTAACCTTTTCAGCCGGGGATTTTATTTATGTGCGGTCCCCTAACCATCGTATCGAGAATCCGAGTTCTCTTCCCCTTCCCCTTTCGACCTGCCCCCTTCGCCCTAATCCATGGACTCACTTCTCACCTCCAGCTAACCCTTTATCTTTCCATCAAAGTATTTCGGGATGTTACAGCCTGTTCGCAATTGCCTTTACGGGGTTTCCGCGCAGGGATATGATGCCTACTAAAGTCAGGTAGGGTCTCGCTTAACGCTGACTTACGTTCTATGAATAAACCTTGTCTTTTGTAAATTAAAGGAAATACTGTATGCGACGGTTGTTTGCTCTGGCTTTAGTCGTTTGCCTTTGGTTTGGTTTTGCAGCTCCCGCCTCTGCTGGGGTAGCCGGTGACAATGTAGCTGGGTTAACCCCCTGTGGCGAGTCTGCAGCATTCCAACAGCGCGCTGCTAATGCAAGTACTGATGCCGCCAAAGCACGTTTTGAATTTTATGCAAATTCCAGCTTGCTGTGTGGCGAAGATGGGCTCCCCCATCTGATTGTAGACGGCGATTTTGCCCACCTGGGTGAGTTCATCATTCCCAGCATTTTGTTCCTATACATTACGGGCTGGATTGGTTGGGCCGGTCGGTCTTACATTATCGGTGCCCGTAAGTCTGGTAAAGCTGAGGAGAAGGAGATCATTATCGACTTGCCTCTAGCGATCGCAAGTTCTCTAGGTGGAGCAGCGTGGCCTCTGGTTGCGTTCAAACAAATGGCCTCCGGGGAAATGTTTGCTAATGACAACGAAATTACCGTGTCACCTCGGTAAGGTTTACCTTGAATACCTAATTTGCTCTGAGAGAGAAGTTTATGAACGATCTGATCAAATATCTATCGACTGCCCCAGTGGTCGCTGCCATTTGGATGACGATTACAGCAGGCATCCTGATTGAGTTCAATCGATTCTTTCCTGACCTGCTCCTACATCCATAATCTAGGCCGATGTCATTAAAAAAAGGAACCCACTGGTTTGAAAGGTCAAGTGGGTTCCTTTTTCGTTTTTAATGCATTTTTTAATGCATTTAGATTAGCAATCAGGCAGATTGAGGCTCGGTTTTGTCGTTGAGCGACCAGTAATACTCAACTGTGATCTCTTCTTTTTGCAACATGGCCTCTAGCTGCTTTTGTTGAGAAAGTGCTTTGCGCAGCGTAATAATCAATTCGTGAACCTGTTCTTGCTGCGGTGACTGATTATAGACCGCCGGTGAGGTTTGGCGCTCCAGGAGCTGTAGCAAAAGTTCGTAGTGAATATGAGACGGCAGCGGAATAGATGGATTCATGTAAATTCTTTCGCCTGAAGTTAAAAGCAGCCATTGAAATTAGCTAGCGAGCCTAATCAGCGCACTGCCTTATTCTACTGGGGCATCCCGAGCTTTTCATGGAGAAACTTGATCAAAATAGGGAAGCAATGGCCACCCCTGGCTCAGGCTGACGCATGAGCGATTCGCCGACGAGGATGGCCTGGGCTCCCGCAGCGGCGATTTGTTGAACGTCAGACGCCTGGTAAATACCTGACTCGCTGACCACCACAATGTCACGCGATCGCAACGTTTCAATATGGGGCGTAATTAGCTCTCTCGTGGTCGCCAGACTCACCGTAAAGTCTTCGAGGTTGCGATTATTGACCCCGATCAGCTGGACTTGATCAAGCCCCAAAACCCGCTCAAGCTCATCCGCCGTGTGGACCTCAACCAGAGCAGCCATGCCCAGCACGTTAGCAATCTTGATAAAGTAGCGCAAGTCCTCATCCGAGAGGATCGCCGCAATCAGCAAAATTGCATCGGCCCCCTTAACCCGCGCCAAATAGATCTGATAAGGGTACACAATAAATTCTTTGCACAGCAATGGAAGCTTGACCGTCTGTCGAATTTGACTGAGGTAGTCAAAACTGCCCTGAAAAAACGTCTCATCGGTGAGCACCGACAGGCAGGTCGCCCCGCCCATCTCATAGCTCGCAGCAATCTTCACCGGGTCAAAGTCTTCACGAATCACCCCCTTGCTAGGGGATGCCTTTTTGACCTCTGCAATCACAGCGGGGCTGGTTTGTCCCTGCTGCAGCGCCCCAATGAAGTCTAGGGCAGGCGAGACCGACAGCACCTGACGTTGGAGATCCCGCAGCGGCTTAGCATAGCGTAAACGCTCCACCTCCACTTCTTTGTGCCAGACAATCTTTTCGAGAATGTTGCGCGGTTCCCCCTCGGGAAGACGAATCTTATATTCCAAGTTGCCGACGGAGACAGCGCGGTTGGGTTGGAGGCGGCGGATTTTCATGGGGTGGTGGGTGGTGGGTGGTGGGAAAGGGGAAAGGCGAAAGGGGAAGGGTTGGGTATGAGGATTTTGGACTTCGTCATGAGGCTTCGACGGTGAGCCTAGCCGAACCACTTAGTCAAACGATTTTGGATAGGTGGTGAGTAGTTCTAGTCAGGGGTAAATGATGATTCGTTTCATCCCCGCGTTCCCGCGTCTCCCCATCTCCGTGTCTTCCTCCCCTGCTCCCCCTGCCTCTCTCTACTCTCTACCCTCCACCCTCTACCTATTCTCAAGCAGCCGCTCTTTTGAAAGCCTCATCCAGCACCTCCGAGAGCGTAGGATGGGTGTGAACCAAGAAAGACAAATCAGTCAAGGTCTGTCCCTGGGCAATGGCGTTCGCCGCCTCCTGAATGAGGTCAGCTGCGTGGAGGCCGATAATGTGGACCCCTAAAATTTCGCCCGTCTCTTTGCGGTAGATGACTTTAGCAAGACCGTCCGTTTCACCCTCGGCCAGGGCTTTGGAGTTGGCCTTAAAGTAGCTGCGGACCGTGCCAATTGAGAAGCCTTCTGCATCCGCGAGTTTTTTAGCGGCGGGTTCGGTGAGGCCCACAAAGCTAACCTCTGGGTGGGTAAAGGCCGCCGCCGGGATGCTGCGATAGTCCATAGTGCGGAGACGACCACAGATGTTTTCGACCGCTGCCACACCCTGGGCTGAGGCGGCATGGGCCAGCATCATCTTGCCAGTGGCGTCACCAATGGCCCATAGGTGGGGCACAGGTTCGCCATCCCGCAGCACCGCCAGCTGACCATCTACTGGGATAAAGCCACGCCGGTCGGGCTCAATCGCCAGAGACTCAAGCCCCATGTTTTTGGTTGCCGGAATCCGCCCGGTGGCCACCAGGCAAGCATCTACCTCCAGTACCTCAACGGTTTCTTTGGTTTTAGGGTCCGCTAGCTCAATCATCACCGGCGACCCCGGGGTGACTTTTTTAGCAATCACCCCCACGTGGGTGTCGATATCGCGGGGGGTGATCAGCACCCGCTGGGCGATTTTGGCAATGTCGGGGTCAAACGTCGGCATCAGCTGGTCGAGGGCTTCAATCAGGCTGACTTCGCTGCCCAGGGCGGTATATACATCCGAAAACTCAAGCCCGATGTAGCCGCTGCCAATAATTGCCACCCAGTCGGGCAACCAGTCCAATTTGACGGCTTCGTCACTGGTAAAGACGGTCTTGCCATCGACCTCAATGCCAGGGGGTACAAACGGCACTGAACCAGGCGACAGCATGATATCCCGCCCTGTGTAGATGTTTTCTTCGCCCGACTCAGTGGTGACGCTGACCTTTTGGCTGCCCGCCAGCTTACCCCAGCCGCGAATCGTATCCACCTTTAGACGAGTCAAACTGTTGGTCAGGTCTCCCTGGATTTTACTAACCAAATTACCGGCATGGCTGGCAATGGCCTCGCGCTCAAACTGGACGCCCCCCACCTGGATGCCCATAGACTTGAGATGTTGCTGATCGCGCAGCTCACGCACCCGACCGGATGCAGCCAATAGGGCCTTAGATGGAATGCACCCTCGATTGACACAGGTGCCCCCCATGTCAGCGGCTTCAATAATGGCTGTTTTAAGGCCGCATTTAACCGCATGCAGCGCCGCACCGTGACCGCCGACACCGGCACCAATAATAATTAGGTCATAATCGAAGGATGGGCTCACAACGTTCTCCTGTAATACCGCACGTCTAAAGGGCAACCCTTTTTAGGGGCACCCTTTATTCTCGACCAGAGGGGGGGGATTCGACAACCGATTGGTTATCGCAGATCGCATCGCCGATCTGGGTAAAGTACACATTAGAGCCCCATAAATCCCCTAATTTGCATAATAAATATTCCAGCTTGGGTAAATCGCCCAAAATAGGCAGGCTAGAACAACATGGCTAAGGACTGATGAGAGGAGCAGTAGGACGATGAACGAACAACAGCGCCAACTACGCCGCGCCGCAGCTGAGGAGTTTATGCAATCCTTAGATCAGCTAGAGATGCTGCTAAATGATGATGCGATTGCTGAAACGGCTATGCCCTTGCAGGACAATTCGTCAAACCAGGATAGCGACCCCAAAAAGTCTAATGTCTCTGAGCAGGGGCCCCGTCCAGAGCAACCGCCTCAGGCTTGATAACTGACGTAGTCATTGGCCTGATCATCGGCAAGCTAGTAGTCTGTCTTGACAAACGACTATTGGCTGCGCTGACGGCGGGCTTCGTAAAGCAACAGCGCCGCTGCGATCGCAACATTCAACGACTCCACCCCCGCTGCCAGGGAGATTTTAACCCGATGGGTCGCCATCCCTAACAGCTCTGCCGAGAGCCCAGCCCCTTCATTGCCGAGCAAAAATACCGTCGGCACGCGCAGATCGAGATCCCAATAGTCGAGGTCAGCCGTGGGGGTCGTCGCCACAATCTGGATGGACTTTTGCTGCCAATGGGCCACCGCAGGCGGCAGCGCCTCGAGTACCGCCAGAGGCATACGAAACCATTGACCCGCCGAAGCCCGCAGCGTTTTGGGGTGGTCAATATCAGCACTGTCACGGCTGACCCAAAGACCGTCACTGCCCGCCGCCGCCGCCGTCCGCATAATCGTGCCCACATTTCCCGGATCTTGTAGGCGCTCGAGTACCACACCCAGGGAGGGTTCAGCGGTGGGAATCGCGACGGATTCGCGTCGGGGTGCGATCGCAACCACACCATCGGGATGAACTGTTGTGCTCATACCCTTGAGCACCGCTGGCGACACCAGTCGCATCTCCGTTGTCTGCTGATTAAGTTGCCCCCAAAGGGTGCCATACCTTACTTGCCAGTCCGACGTGTAGCAGAGACACGTCAGTGGATAGCCCACCGCAGCAGCCTCCTGGATTAAGTGGGTCCCCTCCAACAAAAACTGCCCCTGCTGCTGCCGCTCTTTAGTTTGGTGGAGCTTACGAATTTGCTTGACGAGTGGATTTTTCAAGCTCGTGATTGGCGGGTCCATCCCCAAGGTTTGCCCTCTAGTAAGTCTTGCTCTCAGATGTTCAGACATTCAAACACCAAGGCAATAAATGAGTTTGGATGTTCCTAGCATCTAAACTGAGGCTCTAACTAATAGATTCAAATTTCTTAGCACTTCTATCCATTTAGATAAATAAGTCTAAATCGCTACCGTAGCAATCGACCTATACCTAGAACCAGTCAACCTAAGCAACCAGCCTAAACTTCTTTCAAGAAAGCATCATAGAAATGATGCGGAACCCGGGACTTGAACCCGGAAGTCCTTGCGAACACTAGAACCTGAATCTAGCGCGTCTACCAATTCCGCCAGTTCCGCTTAAAGCCCCTATTTGGGCTGCGATTGCTAATCATCCGTCAGGACCGGTGCCTTAGTCAACTCCTTTCGGCAAAAAATTGATCGCCCATCGGATCCCCAGCTCAGCCAAGCCGCTCAAAAAGGTTTGTGAAGTTGTTAGGAAACCCAAAGTTTCGGGTAGAATCAACACCTAAATTGATTGCGCTTTTTTCACACACCTTTAACACAGCGCTCTTTGCGCCTATCGTTTCGTTGAACCCGGAGGACACTCCTATTATTTCCCTAGACAGTGCTCAAACCCCGTCACCTACGCCTGAAGCGCAACCATCCGTCATCGAGATCTACGGCAATGCTTCATTGAGTGGGCATTTACCCGTTAGCGGGGCCAAGAACTCGGCGTTAGTGGTCATGGCAGGGGCATTGCTATGCTCCCAAGACTGCCGCATCCGCAATATCCCTTCACTTGTAGATGTGTATCGCATGGGTCAGGTGCTGTCTGCTCTGGGGGTTAAACTCCAGCACAAAGCCAATACGGTCGAAGTAGACGCC
This sequence comes from Cyanobacteria bacterium P01_D01_bin.44, assembly GCA_039200855.1. GTDB lineage: Bacteria > Cyanobacteriota > Cyanobacteriia > Phormidesmidales > Phormidesmidaceae > SIO4C1. Next base: position 9,617 of record JBCCRZ010000028.1, read on the forward strand.
AGTCAACTTAGCCATTCGCGTGCCCCCTATGAAATTGTCAGCAAACTCAGGGCTAGCTTTTTTGTGATTGGTCCGTTGTTGGCCCGTCTGGGCGTGGCCAGGGTGCCGCTACCCGGTGGTTGCGCCATCGGTGATCGTCCCGTCGAGCTTCATATCCGAGGGCTCCAGGCGCTAGGGGCCGAGGTCCATATGGATCACGGTATCGTCCACGCCTACGTGCCTGGCAGTCGCGGCAAACTTAAGGGCGGCAAGATTTACCTGGACTACCCCAGCGTGGGGGCCACCGAAACCCTAATGATGGCAGCCACCCTGGCGGAGGGTGAGAGTGTGATTGAGAATGCCGCCCAAGAACCCGAAGTGGTTGATCTGGCAAACTTTTGCCGAGCCATGGGGGCCAAAATTCGCGGGGCAGGTACCAACACGATTACGATCGCCGGGGTACCCAGTCTGCATTCCACTGACTACGGCATCATCCCCGACCGCATCGAGGCAGGCACCTTCATGATGGCAGGGGCGATTACCCGCTCTGAAATCAGCCTTTCACCGATTATTCCAGAACATCTCACCCCGTTAATCTCTAAGCTCAGAGAAACTGGGTGCGATCTGATCATGGAAGGCCACAATACAATGCGGGTCATCCCAGGGCAGCGGATTTTGCCCACAGATATTCAAACCCGTCCCCACCCTGGCTTTCCCACTGACATGCAGGCCCAGTTTATGGCCCTGATGACCCTGGCTGAGGGCAACAGCATGATCACCGAAACCGTTTTCGAAAACCGGTTGCAGCACGTGGCTGAGTTTACCCGCATGGGGGCTGATATTCGGGTCAAAGGCGATTGTGCCATCATACGCGGGGTATCGCGACTGTCCGGGGCTCCGGTGATGGGCACCGATTTGCGGGCAGCTGCAGCGCTTTTGGTGGCTGGACTCGCCGCCGACGGCAAAACCACACTGCACGGATTACACCACCTCGACCGCGGCTATGACAACATTGAGGCCAAGCTCAGCGCCATCGGTGCAAACCTTAAGCGGATTCCGGCGAAGGACGCTGATCGGGTTCAGGCTGCGGCTAAGTCAACGGTGGTTTCGGCTTAGAGAAGGGTAATGGGTAGTGGGTAGTGGGTAGTGGGTGAGAAGTCTTTTACCCTCTACTCTCTACTCTCTACCCATCCACCTCCCACCAGGTGATTCTCGTTATACTGGCTTTATCAACACCAGCCGCTGGGCGGCTAGCCATTTGCCCCTATGATTTCTTCTTCTAAAGCAGCTTTAGTTGGTTTACGCGCTAATCAGTTTCGTCACCCCTTAGATCTGCAAGCGACCCAGTCACTACAGCAGTTACCTGGGCTAGATGTGGCAATTCGCAGCTTGTTGGGGCCAGTGGCTGAGCAGTTTTTTCAGCTTGAGAATATGGCTGCCAGTGTGTTGGTAGGCCCAAACCAGCTACCTGACTTTCACGGGCTCCTGTTAGAAGCCTGTCAGGTTTTAGATTTAGAACCGCCTCAGCTCTATGTCAAGCAACATCCGGTGCCCAATGCTTACACGTTTGCCATGCGCGGCAAGCAACCGTTTATTGTGTTGCACACGTCTTTGATAGATTTGCTCAGCCCAGCCGAGGTACAGGCAGTCATTGGCCATGAGCTGGGGCATCTCAAGTGTGACCACAGTGTCTATTTAACTCTGGCTAATATCATCACCCTGGCTGCTGGTCAGTTGCCACTGGGGGGTGTTTTGGTCCAAGATTTGCAGTCTCGAATTTTAGAGTGGGTCCGCTGTGCTGAATTTACTTGCGATCGCGCCGCCCTACTGGCCACTCAAAACCCTAGCGTAGTGGCCTCGGTGCTGATGAAGCTTGCTGGAGGCTCCCCAACCCTATCCTCACAGCTAAACCTGGACGCCTTTATCGAGCAAGCCCGCAGCTATGACGCCCTCAGCGAAACCCAGCTGGGGGAGATGATGAAGCAAATGCGCACCAGCGAACTAACTCACCCCGTTCCAGTTTTGCGGGCCAAAGAAATTGACCGCTGGGCCAGCACCCAGGATTACCAAAAACTATTGAAAAGCGCCCCGATTCAGTATAATAATCAAACTATGGGCGGATGGCGGAATTGGTAGACGCACCACACTCAAAATGTGGCGACTTCGGTTGTGCGAGTTCGAGTCTCGCTCCGCCCATTCTTTATTAGCATTTACCGTACTGACAGGTCTTAGGGCCATTGCTATACTGGGGCTGTAGTTTTTTCTAGGAATAGGAAAATGGCTCAGCGATTGAAGCGCTGGGAGTCACCCCGGCGAAAGGGCCGTAACTATAAAGGGCGAGGCGGCTCAGCCAGACACCGGCAAATCGTCAAGCAACAGCAGCTTTGGCGCAAACGATTAAAGTCGGATGGTCAATCCGGCAAACTCACCGAAACAGGAGAGGCGACATCGCCTCTCCTGTTTTTTTAATGTCATCACCCAGTATAAACCTCGTCCACATCCAGACCTGTAGTTTGCCCTACGGGAAAAACTCAAGTTTTCAAACTTGGATGTGGTTTAGTCGCCGTTAATCCCGACAAAAATCCGTCAAAACACCAGCCTCCACAGCGGGAGTTTAGCCATTGAGCTGGGCAGTCTAAACCTATAGAAATCCATGATGCAAAAGGCACCGAGGGTCAGGTTGGCTAACACGTTTCAACTAGGCAGTCCCCAGACTACAGCCACGGTTTATCACATCCATCTACGCACCCATCAAGAGATCCCCCTATTTGGGCAAATGGAGGGAGAGACTGCCCAGCTCAATGGGGTTGGGCACATTGCCGCTGACGAATGGCAACAAGCGGCTAACCATTACAAGGACATTCTGTTAGATAGCTGGGTGGTTTTACCGGATAGCATCCGCGCGCTGATCATATTGAACGACCATATGGCTAAACCCAAGCAAGCTTATGGTAAGGCGAGATCGCAAGTCAAACCCCGCGCCCTCACTTCATTTGTGGCTGGCTTTAAGGCTGCTGCCGCCAAACGCATTAATCTAGTCCGCAGCCAGCCCGGAGCCCCTGTTTGGCAACGGGGCTACCACGAACAGCGAATCGAAGACGAAATCACCCTGATTCGCATTCGTCAACGGCTGACCCGCAATGCGGCGGAGCAATGCTTAGGGGACTAGTACTGCGTCAAGCTTAAAATTTCGGTTAGGGATGACGCGGCGAGGGGGTGACGCGGAGACGCGGGGAGCCGCAGCCATAAGCGATCTCCGCGTCACCCATTCCCCGCGTCTCCGCGTCGGTCTAACCCGAAAATTTAAGGCTGACAGATTACTAGGCAGGGATTAAACCCGCAGGGGGGGTAATCTCAACCCGCTTTTGCGCAAGATCAACAATCGGCACGATCGCTTCGACAAACGGCACCAGGACGGTTTTAATCTTTTCGGTCGGCTGGCTAAGGGCGACTTCTAGCAAGTCATTCCCAGCGGCATAAACATCTACAACGGTGCCCACCGTTTCGCCACTGGTCTGCAAAACGACCGTCAGCCCTACTAAATCACCCACATAAAACTCACCCTCGTCCAAGGGTAATCGATCAGCCTTGGGAACCAACAGCCGACTATTGCGCAGGGCCTCGGCCTGATCACGATAGTCAATCTCTGTAAATTTGACAATGTAAAGCCCTTTACCGTCTAAATAGCGCCCCTGTTTGAGTTGAACACATTTAGGCTCAGTCGCGCCTGGGCTGAGCAGCCAACGCTCCCCTGGCTCTAAAAACCGCTCTGGGAAATCGCTGTCTGGGTAAACCCTGACCTCACCCTTGAGGCCATGGGCACCAACAATGCGACCGATTTCGATAAGGTCTTCTGTCATAGATAAAAGGTCGTGGGTCGTGGGTGATGAGTGGTAGGTGTGTTGTTTCCAATCACCAATCGCCTAATTTACGCTACTTTTACTTTCGCGTATACCTGATCCGTCAGACTGGCCAAATGCTTCAGTGCCGTTACAATTTGCCCTTCGGTCGCAGTCAGGCTAATCCGAAAACATTGCTGCATATGGGGCCAATCAGTCTCCTTAAGCCCTGGGAAAAAGGGACTGCCTGGTACCACAATCACGCCATATTGCTTTAAGGCCTGGTAAAACGCCCAATCGCTCATGGGCAGATCTTTGAGCCAGAGCCAGGCAAAAATAGAACCCTCGGCGCGATGCAAATACCAGGGTACATCGGGCATGGCCTGATCGAGGGTGGCCTCGAGTACGGCAAATTTTGATTGATAGTGGGGGCGGATCACCTGCTCTGCAATCTCCACCAGGGCCCCGGAGCGGATCGCCTTGGCGGCAATCGCCTGACCATAGCGTGATGAATGAATGCACAGATTGGTCTGGAAGGCTTCTAACACTTGAATAATCGACTCAGGGCCAATAGCAATCCCCAGACGCTCGCCAGGGAGGCCGGCTTTAGACAGACTGATGCAGTGGACGATATTGTCCGCAAAAATCGGCGTCATCTCCGTAAAATTGAGTGCCGGGAATGGCGGCGCATAGGCAGAGTCAACAAACACTGGCACCGCATGGGGGGCCGCCAACTCAGCAATCCGTCGTACCTCGGCATCGCTGAGAACATTGCCAGTGGGGTTGCAGGGACGTGAAAAGAGAACAAATCCGGTGTCAGGCGTAATCGCTAACTGGCTAAAATCGGGTCGATATTTAAAGCGGTGCTGAGCGTCATCAACATCCAGGGTGGGCTGGTAAGCTCGCAGCGCTTCAGGAAATAGACTGACGCCGCCGTAGCCGGTGTAGTCAGGGCTCAGGGGCAACACAATTTCTTTGAGCTGGCCCTGGGCTGTGTATCCCCCCAGAGCATTGGCCGCCAAGAAATAAAGAAATTGGCTACCGGGGGTGATCAGGATATTGCGATTAGACAGGCTTAAGCCATAACGCTGGTTAAAATCATCTCGAACCGCTTCGATCAGCGGTTCATAACCCTGGCTAGCCCCATAGCGGCAAACGACTTTGCCATATTCGGGGCTCGACAGCAAATCGGCGGTACAGTTGCGCCAGAGCTGCTCCACCGCCGGTAAAATCACCGGATTGCCCGCACTCAGATTAATAAAATCCTGACCTTTGCCAGCTCGGAGGGTTTCAATGATATCTTTCATGATTGCCCTCACCCCCGTCAGGTGGGACATTTGATCACCGAATTGGGTTAGGGCTGGCATCATAACTAAGGGGAATTTTAGGTTGGATCAACTATAGCTCAGCGTTTTTTGCTATCGATTGAACGAAATTGCAAACTTAGGGAGTATCCACTGTTTAATAGATATCTACCCATCACCCACTACCTACCACCTACTACCCCCTGATGAAATCTAGTCGTCAACTCCGTGCCAAACTCCCCGCCCCGGTACGCTCCCTTGCGGATTTTGCCTACAACTACTGGTGGAGTTGGACACCAGACCGCGTTTCGCTATTTAGCACGATTGATCCAGGGCTGTGGCAAGCCTGCCAGCACAATCCCGTCAAGCTACTAGAATCAGCCACCCAAGAGCAACTGTGGCAACTGGCCGAGGACCCCACCTATCTAAAGCGGCTGCAGCGCCTGTCAGAACAGTTTCAAACCTACCGACAGCGGGACCATGACTGGATCAAAACATCAGCGCCCCACATTACCGCTGATCACCCCGTCGCTTATTTTTGTATTGAGTTTGGCATCCATGAGTCACTAGCCTCTTACTGTGGTGGCCTTGGGGTATTAGCCGGAGACCACCTTAAGTCAGCCTCCGATCTCGGGATTCCCATGGTGGGGATTGGGTTACTTTATCGACAGGGCTATTTTACGCAGCGGTTTAACCGCAGTGGCTGGCAAGAAGCTGACTACGCCGATCATGATTTTGAGACGCTACCGATTGAGCAGGTTTGCAACGAATATGGGCAACCCCTCACCATCAAGGTCTCTATTCACCAGCGCACGGTAAAAGCCTATATTTGGCAAGTACGGATTGGTCGCAGCAATCTTTATTTGCTAGATACGGATCGGGTTGACAATACAGCGGCTGATCGACAAATCACCCAACGCCTGTACGGCGGCGACCCGGCCACCCAGATTGCCCAGGAGATTGTACTGGGCATTGGTGGCGTAAGAGTTCTCCAGGCCCTGGGGATTGAGCCATCGGTCTACCACCTTAATGAAGTCCACGCCGGGTTTGCCTTGTTAGAACTGGCCCTGCAAGAGATTGAGCAAACCGATCAAACCCTGGAAGATGTGGCGGCAACTGTGCGCGATCGCGCTATCTTTACCACCCATACCCCGGTCCCTGTGGGTCACGTTTTCTCAACGGACATGATCGAAGCCTATTTTGCCGATTATTGGCCCCAGCTGGGGATCTCCAAGGAAGATTTTTTGGCCCTGGGGGCAAAGGGCGAAGGGCACAGCAGTTTTAGCATGACGGCCCTGGCGCTGCGGATGACGCGACGGGCCAACGGCGTTAGCCGTCGCCACGGTGAGGTGTCTCGTCAGATATGGCAAGAGCTCTACCCTGATAAAACGTTGACAAACGTGCCGATCACCCACATTACCAATGGCATCCATTCGCCCAGTTGGGTGGCACCGTTGATGGCCGATCTCTATAACGACTATTTAGGCGCAGACTGGGTTACCCAGCTCAGCGAGCCAGAGACCTGGAGCAAAATTGAGACGGTTCCAGACGAGGTGCTGTGGCGACGGCATCAGATTCTAAAGGCGAGACTGATTGCCTATGCTCGCGATCGCGAGCGCCAAGCCCGCATCGCCCGACAAGAAGCCTCGGATGACATCAACGCGGTCAATCAGCTGTTGGATCCCAAAGTACTGACCCTGGGGTTTGCTCGGCGATTTAGTGCCTATAAACGCAACACCTTGCTTTTCAAAGATCTCGACCGGGCCAGTCGCATTTTCTCAAACCCTAAGCGCCCCATACAGATTATCTTTGCGGGCAAAGCTCACCCGGCTGATAAAGAAGGCAAGCGGATTATTCAACGGCTGATGGAGTGGAGCCGCCACCCCAATTTGCGAGATCGCATTGCCTTTATCGAAGACTACGACATGTACACGGCTAAGCTACTGGTGCAGGGTGTAGACCTCTGGCTCAACACCCCCCGCCGCCCCCTCGAAGCCTCGGGCACCAGTGGTCAAAAGGTCGCCCTGAATGGGGGCATCAACTTTAGCGTCCTGGACGGCTGGTGGTGCGAAGCCTTTCAAAGCGAGCTCAATGGCTGGGCCATTGGCAAAGATACCGACACCCGCGACCAGGAGGTGCAAAATATCATTGATGCCGAATCAATCTATGCCCAGCTTGAGCGAGAAATTGTGCGGCTTTACTATGATTGCGATCGCGCTGGCATTCCCCGCAAATGGGTAAAGCGTATGAAAGCCTCGATTCGGACCATCGCCCCCCATTTCAACACCGATCGCATGGTCACCGAATACGTCACTAAACTATACGCTTGATAATGCCGCAAAACCGCATAGCGTTTAACCATATCCCCAATATCTACCAGACACTAGCTACATAGAACGCCCCCTAAGACTCCTCTGCTCCCGCTGCCTCCTCTGCTCCCCCATCTCGTCCCAACCTGTACCCTCTCCCAACCACACAGCCTTACCATGCCCCCCTGGCAACTCGACTTCTATCGTCGCCCCCTCCAAGACACAGCGGGCAATCCCCTGTGGGAGTTGCTACTGTGCGATGCCGAGATGGTCTTTAGCTATGGCGAAACCTGCCCCCAGCCAGAGGCCAATCCCCAATGGCTACAAAACCAGCTCAGTCAGGCCATTGAGCGAGCCGGGTCTCCCCCCAGCGAAATTCAAGTCTTTCGCCCCCAAACGCTCCCCCTGGCTGAGTTAGTGGGTAAAGCCCTAAAAATTCCGGTGGTGGCAAAGCGCGACCTGCCGACCTTAAAACAGTGGCTCGCTCAGCGGGCCGCTTGGTATACCAACCTCACCACCTACACGGGGGAGCCCTACGACCCGCTTAATATTGAGCGATTACCTCCGATGCCCTTACCCGAAAACCTCTGGGGCGATCAGTGGCAGTTTGCGGGTATCTCCAACGCTGACCTGCTGAGGTTTCAATTCGAGCCCGTGCCCTATTTATCCATCCCGCCTGATTTGCGGCCTTTAGAGTTGGGGTTACCGATTACAACACTCATTCCCGGGGTGATTATTGACGGGGGACGACAATCGAGGGCTCTGGCCCAGTGGTTACAGTCAGTGCAACCGGTCTTTGTCAAATATATGGCAGGCGCACCAGATGGGTTGATTTTAGAAGCCGGACTCAACGATCGCTGGGTGCTGGCCACCTTTGACGATAGCGATGTGCAGGGGGCCGCCAACACCTTTGAGCAGCGCAAACAAGCCGCTAAGGGACTGCATTTTTTACTGGTGCGCCCAGATGATTCGGGCATGACCTACACCGGCCTGTGGTTATTACAAGCGATATAAACCCTGGCCACATCCAGCCCCGCAGGTAGACCCTACATAAAAACTCAAGATTCCAAACTGGGTGTGGCTTACCCCACCCCCAACACCCCCAGCAAAATAATCACCAGGTTGGCACCGCTAAACCCCCAGTGAGCCACAATCGCCAGGGTGGTGTTCTTAAACTTAGACGCCACATAAGATATGGCCAATGTTGACGGCAGCAAAGCGATCAGATTCCACCAAAAAAATAAGTGAAATAAATCCCACAGTAGGCCATGGATGACCCATGCCCACTTGCCGTGGGTCAACTCTTGTCGGGGCAAGATATACCCGCGCCACCAAAATTCTTCTCCAAAGACATTGAAACTGAGCACCCCAAAATAGGTAAAAAACACCCACCAATTGCCCCGCAGCGGTATCCCCATTAGCTCTTCTAAGGGCGTATCAGTTTGCACCACCCGAGGATCCAGCAAGTCGGGAAGAAAATCGGGCGGTGCAAACAAAGGGATAGAGGCAATCCACTGTGCTGTGACTCTTAAAAGCAAAAAGCTCGCCATAGAAAAAATAATCAAACCGACTGCCCAAAACCATTGCTGACCTCTAATGGGCTTCAGCCGAAATCGAGTTTTGAAACTTTGCCAACTGTGCGATCTACCCTCCAGATAGTAGGCGAAAAAAGCAGCCGTCAGGAGAAGGATAAAAGGACTCCCAAAGCAAATAACCAGAAATGCCCAAAACATAGGGACACCCGATTGAGTTAACAGGGGAACTCCAATATGAATAGATGTCCAAAAAATCAGAGAAGGCAATCCAAAGCATAGCAAGGACAACCAAAACGGCATGGGCTTGGGGCGATTCACATTTACCTCCGGAAAATCAAGCCTAATTTTGGCAACAACACCCCTACATTCAATTATGACCATAACTTGCCTTGAGAATAGTCATAATCCATATTTAATTATGGTTTTAAAGTATCTATTCGCATTTAATAACCTGTGGGTTTATAGGTCAGCATTGAGGTATATATGCAGTCATTCAATAAACCCCAGAAAGGCAAGGCTAAACTCTATAGCTGCTCCTGAAATTCTTTTTAGGGTTCAAAAACTGCCGTAAGGGAGCCTGATCGGAGCCAGGCTGCCCCCGCCTCACGCTAGGACGGTCTTCGATTGAGGGCAAAAGATCAGCTAAGTCAATGTGACTGTCTACCTTGGGCAATTGGCAGACTTGAGCGATCACACAATAGCCCAGCTCCCTGGCTTATCTTGCATAGGTTAAGCCTGACGCTTTTAAAGTTACTAGAGCAGCCGAGGATCTCACCTGGGATACCCCTTCAGCAACACCAGAAATCTCCGACGGTTAGGTTTATGAGATCGCGCTGGATGAGCACAAGGCACCCCCCTTACATTTTCTCGTCCCCCCTTCCCCACCCTCCCCATCTCCCACCTTCCTCACCGTCACCCATTACCCATCCCTCCGCTGCCCAAAACGGTGCGTTGGTAGAAAATAGTCCTAACCCCAAAAAATATTGGATAGGTTGGACGCCCCTACTACTTACCTGAATCCTCCTATCTTGTAGTGAATGACAAAATATTCCTGTAAGTCTACTAATTGCTCATGAATGCCCAAGATGTCCTCGCCCGCTATGCAAAGGGAGAACGTAACTTTCGCGGCGCAAACCTGCGTGGAGCTAATTTCAAAGGACAAGATCTGTCAGGCGCAGACTTTAGCGGCGCAGATATTCGCGGAGCGAATTTTACAAATGCAATTTTGCAGTCAGCTTGCTTCAAGGGGGCAACCGCTGGGTTGCAAAAACGCTGGGTGGTGGGGCAGTGGGTTTTGGTGGCAGTAATTTCTGCCCTGGCTGGTGTACTGGAGGGGTTTGCAGGTGGGGTTTTAGCCTTACTTTTGTTTGACGCCGCGACTGCTGCCGATTTAATAGCCGGTATTGTTGGTTGCGTCGTGATTGTAATCTTGTTGTTAGCAATTGCACGTCAAGGGTTTACATTGCAAGCCTTTGGCACGATTACGATCGCGATCGCAGTTGGGCTTGCAGTCGCATTCGCAATCGCAATCGCAATCGCAGTCGCAGGCGCAGGCGTAGTCACATTCGCAGTCGCAGGCTTAGTCGCATTCGCAAGTGCAGTTGCAGCCGCATTCGCGATCTCAGTTGGGCTTGCAATCGCAATCGCAATCGCAATCGCAATCGCAGTCGCAGGTGCAGTCGCAGGCACGGTCGCGGGTGCAGTCGCAATCGCAGTTGCAGTCGCAGGCACGGTCGCATTCAACGGCGCAGTCGCAGTCGCAGTCGCAATCGCAGTCGCAGTCGCAGTGCTAAGTTTTTATGTCGCTCGACATATCCGCAAATGGGATGAAAAGTTTGCCGTGGTTCGCACCTTTGGCATTGCGTTTGGAGCGCTGGGTGGCACTTCTTTTAGCGGGGTAGACCTCTCTGGTGCTGACTTTTCTCAAGCCCGTCTCAAAAGCACCAATTTCGCAGCTTCTCGAAAAAGCTCCACAAGTCTCAATCGCGTTTGTTGGCAAGATGCGACACTACTCGATCGCTCTCGTCTTGGCAACGCTATCTTGCAAAATCCTAAAGTTCGGGACTTACTGATCTGAAGTGAACCCCTAAATTTGGACAGTAAAATCAGGTAATAGAAAGACTGGACTTATCAGTCTCATCTTTAGACGACTACCGCGACTCCCTCCACTTTGCTTCAAATTCACTAGGTGTTAAGTAGCTCAAAGAAGAGTG